>NZ_VJOT01000084.1 GCF_011087585.1 Neochlamydia sp. AcF84 | reverse complement strand
AAAAAAATTGATCCTGCAAGGAGGTAAGTGGCAAAAGGTAAAACTTACCCTTCAATCGAAGAAATATAGTGAAGTAATGGCTATACGTGTTAAAGAAACGATCACCAAGGCATTTTATAGACCAGGGGTTGAAAGATGGTTAATCATGGAAAAGCTAGGAAACGATCAATATAAATACTATGTTTCCAATGCCTCAAAAGATACTCCCCTCTCATGTATGGTAGAATGGATTCATGAGAGATGGAAAATCGAGCAAGGCTATCAGCAGATGAAAGAGGAGCTAGGATTAGATCACTTTGAGGGGCGGTCATGGCTAGGACTCCATCATCATTTGACGTTATGTTTTATGGCTTATAGCTTCTTAACCTTACTGAAATACCAGGCAAAAGATAAAAAAAAATCTCAATGACTCTGCCTCAAGTCAGAAGATTAATTAACAGCTTATTTTGCATTACTATTTGCCCTTTTTGCCAAGCTATTCATGACTCATCCAAAAGGCTATTTTTTGATACCTCTTAAACCTAACGAAGTAGTACTAGTACTACCTCGTTAAGTGGCTTTTTGATATTAATGTAGGTAAGGTTTACTAATTAAGGAGGGGCAATGAATCTAGAGCAACTAAATTCCATTCGCGAACAACTTAATGAATGGATTAATGTTTTCAAAGCCAACTTAGGAAGATCAGAAAGAGTTCACTGGTGCAGATTATACATTTCAGGATTAATATTAGATGGAGAAAGAAAATCTATCGAACCCATGGCAAAAAGGCTTCCTGGAGGAAATGAACAAGCCATTCAACAATTTGTCAATCAAAGCCCTTGGGACCATGCAGCGATGCAACAACAACTGGCACGGCATATGGCTCAAAGCATGGGGGTTAAAAAAGGAGTACTTGTTCTAGACGACACTTCTTTACCCAAGAAGGGAAAGTTTTCGGTAGGGGTAGCCAGGCAGTATTGTGGAGCTTTAGGAAAAATTGCTAATTGTCAATCAATCGTCACGTGGCATTACTGTGAAAAAGGTAAAGAGCATTTTCCTATCCTAGGTGAATTATTCCTTCCTCAATCTTGGACAAAAAGTAAAAAAAGAATGCAGGTAGCCAAAGTTCCTAAAGCAAGATACAAGTTTTTAAAGAAATGGCAGCTTGCTTTACAACTTTTAGATGATATTCTTAAGAAGGATTTTCCCTATGAAGCGCTTGCTTTTGATGCCGGTTATGGAGAAAAACGAGAGTTATTGGGAGAATTAGATAAAAGGCAGTTAACCTTTGTGGCTCAAATTCCTGAAAATCATAGCTTTTGGCCTATCGATATTTCTTTAAATTCCACCAAGAACATTAGAGGTAGGCCAAGAAAATATCCAGAAGTAGCCGATAAAAACTTTAAGCCCCTTTCTGCCAAGAAATGGTTAAAAAAAT
>NZ_VJOT01000083.1 GCF_011087585.1 Neochlamydia sp. AcF84 | reverse complement strand
TATCTTGAAAGGCAAGTGATTAATAAGAAATCAAACAAAAGAGTTAATCTTCAAAAGATAAGATTGATGATTAAAGTAAAAGTATCATGTTAATAGCGGATCGTTAGCAATAACGATCAAACGCATCTTACGTTAAGCGAAAGCAAAACGTTAAACACTGATAAGTTCACAGACATAAATCGACGCTTGAAGAGTAAACTTCTTACCTAAATTTTAAATGTAAATTTAAAAATAGACAATTGGCGAAAGTAAGTGATAAACACTTACAAAATAAAGTATGCTCATTAAACTTAATGACGTAATTGTAAAACGTCAGCTTTAGTCCAAAAATTAAATTTTTTGGTCAAGCTATTAAGGGCTGCTGGTGGATGCCTTGGTATCAACAGGCGATGAAGGACGCGAAACCCGCGATAGGCATCGGTGAGCTGGAAGAAAGCGTAGACCCGGTGGAATCCGAATGGGGAAACCCGGTGAGAGTAATATCTCATCATCTTTAACTGAATCCATAGGTTAAAGAAGCAAGACCTACTGAACTGAAACATCTTAGTAAGTAGAGGAAAAGAAATCAATAAAGAGATTCCCAAAGTAGCGGCGAGCGAAATGGGAAAAGCCCAAACCAGAGTCAATGACTCTGGGGTTGTAGGACCTATCAAAAGATCAGGAAATCTTAGTCGAACACCGCTGGAAAGCTGGACAATATAGGGTGATAGTCCCGTAGACGAAAAGAGGACCTGACAGGATAGGCACCTGAGTAAAGCCGGACACGTGAAACCCGGTTTGAAGCAGGGAGGACCACCTCCCAAGGCTAAATACTCGTTGATAACCGATAGCGAACCAGTACCGTGAGGGAAAGGCGAAAAGAACCCCTGTTAGGGGAGTGAAATAGAACCTGAAACCAGCAGCTTACAAACGGTCGAAGGCCTATGCCCTTTATAAGGGAATGGCTGACGGCGTGCCTTTTGCATGATGAGCCAGCGAGTTACGCTATATGGCAAGGTTAAGGGACATACGTTCCGGAGCCGAAGTGAAAGCGAGCGTTAAAAGCGCGAATAGAGTCATATGGCGTAGACACGAAACCACGTGATCTATCCATGACCAGGTTGAAGCAAGGGTAACACCTTGTGGAGGACCGAACTAGTAACTGTTGAAAAAGTTTTGGATGAGTTGTGGATAGGGGTGAAAGGCCAATCAAACGTGGAGATATCTTGTTCTCTTCGAAATAACTTTAGGGTTAGCCTCGGACATCTACTTTACAGGGGTAGAGCACTGAATTCACGCGGGGACCTACCGGTCTACCAAAGGAAATCAAACTCCGAATACTGTAAAGCCGTCCGGGAGATAGACAGTGGGGGCTAAGCTTCATTGTCAAAAGGGGAACAGCCCAGATCGCCGAATAAGGCCCCTAATTCTATGCTAAGTGAGTAAGGAAGTAAAGTTTCTAAAACAGTTGGGATGTTGGCTTAGAGGCAGCCATCATTTAAAGAGTGCGTAACAGCTCACCAATCGAGAAACTTTGCGCCGATAATATCCGGGACTAAAGCATAGAGCCGAATTCGCGGGTGCATATTGCAAAATATGCGCGGTAGGGGAGCGTAGTATGGGCACAGAAGATGTACCGAAAGGAGCATTGGAGCGCATACTAGTGAGAATGCATGGCATGAGTAAACGATAAAGGCAGTGAAAATCTGCCTCGCCGAAAACCCAAGGTTTCCAGGGTAAAGCTCGTCTTCCCTGGGTTAGCCGGTCCCTAAGCTGAGGCTGAAAAGCGTAAGCGATGGAAAGCAGGTTAAATATTCCTGCGCCACCGAAGACAATAGCGATGGATTGACGAAATAAGTAAAGCACGCGGACGATTGGAAGAGTCCGTGACACTACGAGGAAGGCTGATAGGCAAATCCGTCAGCAGGATTCTAGATAGTGGACAAGGGGAGTGTAAATGAACCGATGGTGTAGAGCGATGTTTCCAAGAAATAGATTCTAGCTGTCGAAGGTGACCGTACCAAAACCGACACAGGTGGGTGGGAAGAATATTCTTAGGCGCGCGAGAGAACTCTCGTTAAGGAACTCGGCAAATTATCCCCGTAACTTCGGGAGAAGGGGAGCCATGAGCCGTGACACATCTAGCATGTGAAGCGGAGCGTGGCCGCAGAGAAATGGCCCAGGCGACTGTTTAACAAAAACACAGCACTATGCAAAGACGTCTAAGTCGAAGTATATGGTGTGATGCCTGCCCAATGCCAAAAGGTCAAAAGGAGAGGTTAGCAGCAATGCGAAGCTTCGAATTTAAGCCCTGGTGAATGGCGGCCGTAACTATAACGGTCCTAAGGTAGCGAAATTCCTTGTCGGGTAAGTTCCGACCTGCACGAATGGTATAACGATCTGGGCACTGTCTCAACGAGAGGCTCGGTGAACTTGTAGTAGCGGTGAAGATGCCGTTTACCCGCAATAAGACGGAAAGACCCCGTGAACCTTTACTGTACTCTGGTATTGGCTCCTAACTTGTCATGTGTAGGATAACCAGGAGACTTAGAAGTCTTGCCGTCAGGTAAGATGGAGTCGACGGTGAAATACTGGTCTTGACAAGTCGGGAATCTAACGTTCACCCATGAATCTGGGGAACGGACATTGCCAGACGGGCAGTTTTACTGGGGCGGTATCCTCCTAAAGAGTAACGGAGGAGTCCAAAGTTTGCCTCATCGTGGTTGGCAATCACGAGTAGAGCGTAAAGGTATAAGGCAAATTAACTGTGAGACCAACAAGTCGAACAGGTACGAAAGTAGGGCTTAGTGATCCGGCGGTGGAAAGTGGAATCGCCGTCGCTCAACGGATAAAAGGTACTCCGGGGATAACAGGCTTATCGCCACCAAGAGTTCATATCGACGTGGCGGTTTGGCACCTCGATGTCGACTCATCGCATCCTGGGGCTGAAGAAGGTCCCAAGGGTTTGGCTGTTCGCCAATTAAAGCGGTACGCGAGTTGGGTTCAAAACGTCGTGAGACAGTTTGGTCCCTATCTGTTGTGGGCGCAGGATACTTGAGAGGAGTTGCTTCTAGTACGAGAGGACCGAAGTGAACGAACCAATGGTGTGCCGGTTGTACTGCCAAGTGCATAGCCGGGTAGCTATGTTCGGAAAGGATAAGCGTTGAAAGCATCTAAACGCCAAGCCTCCCTCAAGATAAGGTATCCCAATTAGACACCATGAAGACTACATGGTAGATAGGTTGGATGTGTAAGCACAGCAATGTGTTGAGCTAACCAATACTAATCAGTCGATTGGCTTGACCAACTTTCTTTTATCGAGACAAGTTGGGTCAAAGTAACAAAGACTACAAGCTGACGCAAAATAAGTCAATGTAAGAAAGAGAAATTCAAGCGTTGATTTATGTGTGTGAAGCGTTAAAGCTAAAAACTGATACGATTTCTTAACTAATCATTTGCCTAGCTTTTAAAAGTTAAACCAATTTTGCTTGGTGGCAATAGAGAGAGGGAAATACCTGATCCCATACCGAACTCAGAAGTCAAGCCTCTTATCGCCGATGGTACTGCACACAAGAGTGTGGGAGAGTAGGTCGCCGCCAAGCTTTTTTTTCTTTACTAAACAGCACTGCTAAAAACTTTTCTCCTTTCCTATTACTCTATCTTGCTTTGCTTATCCTTTTTTC
>NZ_VJOT01000082.1 GCF_011087585.1 Neochlamydia sp. AcF84 | reverse complement strand
CGCCCACATTCCCATAACTAACCTCATCTAATGGTTTACGAAAAAAAATTTCTTTTTTAGTTTATCACAGAGGGAATTTTTTTCAGCGGGAATTGCTGAGCTGTGATAGCTGCCTTATCTCCGGAGGAAGGTTGGTAAGTTGGTTGTTACTTAAATCAAGCCTTTGCAGCTGAGATAGCTGCCATATCTCTGCAGGAAGGGTGTTGAGCTGGTTGTTACTTAAATCAAGCCTTTGCAGCTGAGATAGCTGCCATATCTCTGCAGGAAGGGTGTTGAGCTGGTTGTTATTTAAGTCAAGCGCTTGTAGCTGTGATAGCTGCCTTATCTCTGGAGGAAGGTTGGTAAGTTGGTTACTGCCTAAGATAAGCCATTGCAGCTGAGAGAGCTGCACTATCTCTTTAGGAAGGTTGGTAAGTATGTTGTTATTTAAATTAAGTACTTGCAGCTGAGATAGCTGCCCTATCTCTGCCGGAACAGTGGTGAGCTGGTTGCTACTTAAACCAAGCACTTGTAGCTGAGACAGCTGCCCTATATCTACCGGAAGCGCGGTGAGCCGGTTGCTGCTTAATCCAAGCACTTGTAGCTGAGACAAATGCCTTATCTCTACTGGAAGTGTGGTGAGTCGGTTGCTGCTTAAGCCAAGCTCTTGTAGCTGAGAGAGCTGCCATATATCTACCGGAAGAGAGGTAAACTGGTTGTGATCTAAGCTAAGGCATTGCAGCTGCAAGAGTCGTCCTATCTCTGAAGGAAGGAAAGTAAGTTTGTTGTTGTTTAAGTCAAGCCGCCGCAGCTGAGAGAGCTGTCCTATCTCTGCCGGAAGGGAGGTAAGCTCGTTGCTGCTTAAGATAATCTTTTGTAACTGCAATAGCTGCCCTATCTCTACCGGAAGAGTGGTGAGCTGGTTGTCGCTTAAGTCCAGATCCCTCAGGTTTGATAATTGTCCTACCTCTGGAGGTAAAAAGGTTAAGCCAATTCCTTGTAAGTCTAGCTTCGTAAGTTTTTTGCCATGCCTTTTAATCCAATTAATAAAAAGCCCTCCTTTTTTTTCTAAAGGTAAGTACTTAATTGTTTCTCGACTTAAGTATTTCTCTCCACGAGGTAATTTTTTCCACATTAAGAGGCGATTAATATTTAATAGATAAGAGGAGTAATTAGCCAATGTGAAATATCTATTTTCCTCAAGTCCTTCTTTAAACTCTAAAGGTGAAAGCGAGCGGGCTAAAGTAAAGATTTGCCTAAAGATTGCATTTACCTTTGCTTTTTTAGAAAGCTCTTCTTCTAGCTTATAGATCCTATCTAAAGCAAGAACCTGCTCGTTAACATCTCCTTGAGGAACATGCACTTTACCTATTTGCTTATAAAGAGAAGGCATGACTTCATTAGCTAGGAGATGGTACCATCTTCCACACACGCTAAATAAGGAAGGGCTAGCATAGGCCTTTAAAATAGGGGTTAGTATTTCATTAGGTAAATGTTCAATGGTGATAGAAGAATTAGGATTCATTATAGGGTCTCTTTAAGTGCCAGACATGTTTTATGAGTTTTTTAGAGCAAAACATACATGAATAAAACAGAATGTACAAGAAAATTTTAGAGACAGATTCTTAGCCTTTAAATTTAAAAATAGAGAAATGCAATAGGCCGATAAAGAATCTTTAATAAAGAAAACTTTCGATGTTAATGTCTCTTGATAGGCCGGAAGGTTTATTTATATCCTTAAAACTTTCCAAGAATATCAATATGTTTCTTTAGCTTATTGGGTGATGAAGGAACAGACTTTTTCAGCTAAAGGCAAAAACGCTCCCTTATTTCATCTGGAATGCTTTGCAGCGGATTCCCATTCACCTGGAGCTTTTTTAAAGCAGTCAGCCCCTTCATTTCTACAGGAAGGGAGGTAAGTTGGTTGTTGCTTAATCCAAGCTCTTGTAGCTGTGATAGCTGCCTTATCTCTACCGGAAGGGAGGTAAGCTGGTTGCTGTCTAAGTAAAGTTTACTGAGCTGGGATAAATACCCCATCTCTGTAGGAAGAGTGTTAAGCTGATTGTTGTTTAAGTTAAGTACTTGCAGCTGAGACAGCTGCCCTATCTCTAC
Source organism: Neochlamydia sp. AcF84 (assembly GCF_011087585.1). NCBI lineage: Bacteria > Pseudomonadati > Chlamydiota > Chlamydiia > Parachlamydiales > Parachlamydiaceae > Neochlamydia > Neochlamydia sp. AcF84. The sequence goes on along the minus strand of NZ_VJOT01000082.1, from coordinate 55,206 downwards.
CGGAAGAGAGGTAAGTTGGTTGCTACTTAAACGAAGCACTTGTAGCTGAGAAAGCTGCTCTATCTCTGTAGGAAGGGTGGTAAGTTTGTTGTTGTTTAAGTTAAGTACTTGCAGCTGAGATAGCTGCCCTATCTCTGCCGGAAGTGCGGTGAGCCGGTTGCTGCTTAATCCAAGCACTTGCAGCTGAGATAGCTGACATATCTCTGAAGGAAGAGTGGTAAGTTGGTTGCCGTCTAAGTAAAGGTATTGCAGCTGAGAGAGCTGCCATATCTCTGCAGGAAGATTGGTAAACTGGTTACTTTTTAAGTCGAGATCTTGTAGTTGCAATAGCTGCCCTATTTCTACCGGAAGGGTAGTAAGCTGGTTATCCTTTAAGTAAAGTTTTTTCAGCTGAGACAGTAGCCCTATCCCTGCAGGAAGGGTAGTAATCTGGTTGTTGTTTAAGCCAAGCGCTCGTAGCTGTGATAGATACCATATCTCTGTAGGAAGGGAGGTAAGTTTGTTGTGGCTTAAATTAAGTACTTGTAGCTGAGAGAGCTGCTCTATCTTTGTCGGAAGAGAGGTAAGCTGGTTGCTACTTAAATCAAGCGCTTGCAGCTGAGACAGCTGCCATATCTCTACCGGAAGAGAGGTAAGCTGGTTGCTGTCTAAGTAAAGTTTACTGAGCTGGGATAAACGCCCTATCTCTGCAGGAAGGTTGGTAAGTTTGTTGTCATTTAAATTAAGTACTTGCAGCTGAGACAGCTGCCATATTTCTGCCGGAAGAGAGGTAAGCTGGTTTCTATTTAAATCAAGCGTTTGCAGCTGAGACAGTAAACCTATCTCTGCAGGAAGGGTATCGATCTGGTTGTCATTTAGGCCAAGTGCTTGCAGCTGAGAGAGCTTCCCTATTTCTGCAGGAAGGGTGGTGAGGTGGTTGTTGAGTAAGCGAAGCAATTGCAGCTGAGACAGTAGTCCTATCTCTGGAGGAAGGGAGGTAAGCTGGTTGTGATCTAAGCCAAGTCTTTGCAGCTGAGATAGCTGTCCTATCTCTGCCGGAAGGGTAGTGAGCTGGTTGTTATTTAAGCCAAGCGCTTTTAGCTGTGATAGCTGCCCTATCTCTGTAGGAAGGTTGGTAAGTTTGTTGTCATTTAAATTAAGTACTTGCAGCTGAGACAGCTGCCATATTTCTGCCGGAAGAGAGGTAAGCTGGTTTCTATTTAAATCAAGCGTTTGCAGCTGAGACAGTAAACCTATCTCTGCAGGAAGGGTAGTAAGGTGATTATCGGCTAAGCCAAGCTTTCGCAGCTGAGATAGCTGCCCTATCTCTATCGGAAGAGAGGTAAGCTGGTTGTGGTCTAAGCCAAGCGCTTGTAGCTGAGATAGCTGCCCTATCTCTGCTGGAAGGAAAGTAAGTTTGTTGTTGTTTAAGTCAAGCTTTCGCAGCTGAGACAGTAGCCCTATCTCTGAAGGAAGGGTAGTAAGGTGATTATCGGCTAACTCAAGCCTTTGCAGCTGCAAGAGTTGTCCTATCTCTGCAGGAAGAATGGTCAGCTGGGTATCGTTTAGGTAAAGGGCTTGCAGCTGAGATAATTGTCCTATTTCAGGAGGTAAAAAAGTCAATCCTGTTCCTGCTAAACTTAAGTTTTTAATGTCTTTGCCATATCTTTCAATCCATCCTTTAAAAAGTTCTCCTTTTCTTGCTATAGGCAAGTGCTTGATTCTTTGTTGATCTAAGTATTTCTTTCCCCCAGGGAGTTTATTCCACATCAACAGGCGACTAATATTTACCACATAAGAGGAGTAATTAGCTGATGTGAAATATATATTTTCTTTAGGGTAATCTTTCCATCTTAGTGGTGAGAGAGGTTTAGCTAGAGTAAAGATTTGTTTAAAGATTGCTTTTACCTTTTGTCCTGGAAGAAGCTCATTATCTAGCTTATAAATTTTGTTTAAGATAACAGCATGCTCCCTAACATTTCCTCGAGGGACATGAATCTCAACTATTTGCTTATAGATAGATCGCATTATTTCACTATCATTAGCTAAAAGATCACGCCATTTTCTGCACACGCTAGATAAAGAAGGTGTGGCGCAATACTTCAAAATGTGTGTGAGCATCTCATTAGGTAGACTTTCAATGCTGATAGAAGGACTAGGATTCACTGTACAACCTCTTTAAATGTCATGCATGTTTATGATAACTTTTTAAAAAGTATAAGAAAGAAATAAAACATGCAAGAGAATATGAGGAATAGGCTATTAAGGGGTGTAAACAAAAGTATTGGCAATTTTTTTAAGCAGCCACTTTATAGCAATTTCGGTAAGCTTTGCGATAACCATTCAATTTACCTGTTTTAACCTTAGCATCAACTTACCATTTCCTGCCTTCTAACAAGCGCTTACTATTTTAACCTCTTTTTATAACAGATGCCTTCTAGCGAAATTAGGAAGCTAATTTTTGCTGTATGGAGCGTATTTTGTTGAATGGATAGGCTAGACGATAGGACGGCAAACGCAGTCTCTTTTTGCAAATTCATTCTTCCCAAATAGCTGTGGCAGTCGCGTATGCTTGACAATGGCTAATGGATATATGAATAAGAGGGTTTTTGAAATGTTTTTTGAAGGTGTCTGTAAGAGCAAGATAGGGTTTACCTTGTTCATTATTGAGGATAGCAAGATCTGTCCAACTCAGGCCTCCAGTTAAGCCTGTACCTAATGCTTTTACAACCGCCTCCTTAGCAGCAAATCTACCTGCAAAGTTTTTACTCGGTTGCCGGAAGGATTGGCAATATTTTTGCTCTTCTTCGGTAAAAACCCTATCAAGAAACTTTTGGCCATACTTATGTATGTTTGCCTCAATACGAGCCACTTCAATAATGTCAATACCAATGCCACGAATCATTTTAGTTGCCTTGTAATCTATCCAGTAAAAAAATATATCCCTTTTTAAAAGAAGGTAAGTCAACATCTGCGATAAAGCTTGCTGCAATTCTATTTAAAAGAAGCTTACACGCTATCAAACGTTCTGAGGGACTATGTTTTAACGTCCATACTTGCGTTTTAATGCACTCTCTAATAGGCTCAAGCACCTTCATTGGCCTCCTTCCTCACAGCTTTAATTTTAAGATAGCCAATAGCTTACCAAGTGGCAGGAATATATACCCTAAAATTAAGGGTGGTGCCACTTCACATAGGAGGCCAATGAAGTGAGGGGAAAGGCTTATCTCACTCACTGCCTTGAGTAATGAATTTTGAAATTTAGCACCTCTAACTAGAGAATGAGTGGGTATAACTTCAGAGCTTTTTTCTTAAATGTAGAAAAGATATAAAAAAATGGCCTTTATTTGTCTATCATTTAACCCTTTCTTTTTTCTTTATCTTATATCTTTCAATAGGTTAAATTTCTTTTTTATGAATACCATGTAGGAGAGGAAAATATGTTAAAATTAAGCCATAAAGCATTAATTGTTTTTTCGGGAATCATCTGGTTAGCGGTTGGAAGCTTTTTACTTTCCTTGGGGCTAAATTTTCTACTTCACGCTGCCCAAGATATGCCTGTTCTAGAAAAAAATAGTTATCCTTTGCTTAATCTTTTTTCTTCTATTTTTTCAAATGCGGAAAATACTATTGTGTTTTTGATTGCTCTAGGATTGATTATAGGCTACTCCAAAGGACGTTATGTATTGGGTAAAGCGGCTGTTAAAGGGGTAGAAAGGATTTATTCTTTGCCTAATCCTACCTATTTACAGAATATATATGATTCCAAATATTATATTCTTTTAGCGGGGATGATGGGGCTTGGCTTCTCTATGAAATATTTAGGCATACCTGCCGACATCCGCGGCTTAATCGATGTAGCCATAGGCTCTGCTCTCATTAATGGCGCCATGATCTATTTTAGGCTTGCTTTTACAAAGCCTCTAGAAGATCGAAGTTAATAGAGAGCTCACGGGTAATAAATAAAGCGTGCTTCTTTAGAGTGGGTAGACTAGCCAGTGGATGGAGAAACGTCTAGCTTATTTATGGTAAGGAGTGCCTTTAGCAATTTCAAAAGCACGATAGACTTGTTCTATGAGTACTAATCTAATGATTTGATGAGTCATGGTTAAAGGGGAGAGGCTAAGGCAAGGATAGGAAAGTTTGATTTTCTCTGGCAATCCACTTGCTCCCCCGATAACTAAAGTTAAGCGCGAGCCACCTTCTATAAATTGCACCTGCAGGAAGCTGGCAAATTTTTCGCTATCGAAAAGCCTGCCTGCCGCATCCAAACAGATCACTCGCTTTTCTTTTAAAATGAGTTCTTGGAGGTGCTCATTATTTCTAGCTTCTACAAATTCAAATTTTAAAATAGAGGATAGACGTTTAACATATTCTTGGATGGCGTCATTGAGCCATTCTTCTTTTGTTTTACCAATAGAAATAATTTTCAGTCTAAGCATTTAATTATATATAAAAATTCAAAGAAAGCTTTCCGTAAACCTTAGGGAATTAACGGCTTTTCAGCATTTTTTGCATATAGCGTTTTTCGTCTCTTTCTTTAATGGCTTCTCGTTTATCAGCAGACTTTTTTCCTTTAGCAATAGCAATTTTTGCTTTCACTTTTCCCTCTTTTAAATAAAGGGCCAGGGCTACAATCGTTAAACCTTTTTCCTGCACGCTCTCGCGTAGTTTAAAGATCTCTCGTTTGTGTAAAAGAAGCTTGCGATCACGAGTTTCCAGATGATTGTGAATGTTGCCATACTTATAAGGAGCAATATGGGATCCAATAAGCCATGCTTCCCTGTTAATCACTTTGATATAAGATTCTTGCAGGCTCCCCCCATTATCTCTTAGCGATTTGATTTCCGTGCCTTCTAGGGCAATACCTGCTTCAAAGGTTTCGAGGATTTCAAAATGATGGAAAGCGCGTTTATTAGATACGAGATCGGAAGATTTATTATTCATATGCAAATATATTAAATGAAGGCGCATAAACGAAGCAAGAGAGATTGCAGAATTCATCTCTCTTAGCGCCTTTACAGGCACCTCAAGTCTATAAATTCTTTCCTTGCTTGATTTTTTAGATAGGCAAGCATGAACACATCGAGAGCCCTATGTTTATTGCTTGACAAAGAGCTTATGGTCACTTATCTTGAGTCTCTCTTTTATTTAGCTTAAGGAATTATTCATGAAATTCGTCATAGCCACGCAAGAGCTTAATTATTTAATTAATAAGTGTCTTAATGCAGTAGCTCAAAAATCTACCATCCCTATCCTTTCCAACTTTTTAATCGAAGCTATTAATAATGAACTTATTATTACAGCTACGGATTTAACAGTAGGGGTCCGCTGCTTTACTGAAGCAAAAATTCTTGAAGAGGGGTCAACAACATTGCCTGCAAAGCGCTTGGCCCAGTTAATACGCGAGTTGACAGCAACCAATGTGGAAATTTCTACTTCAGCAAATGAAATCACTGAAATTAATGCCCAAACTTCGCGCTTTAAGTTAAATGGAATGAATAAAAATGAGTTTCCCGCCTTACCTAATGTGACAGATGCCGTGCATTTTAAAATTAAACAAAAAGTTTTGAAAGATATGCTTTACCGCACAGCTTTTGCAGTTTCTCGTGAAGACAATCGTTATGTGCTTACGGGAGTATGTTTGCAAGTGCAGGGAAAAACAGCTTCCTTTATTGGAACGGATGGAAAGCGCTTAGCAAAATCCCAAACTACCCTTAATATCGATCCATCTTTCCAAGGTACTTATGTGATTCCACTTAAGGCGGTAGAGGAAATTCTTAAAAATCTGGAAGAAGAGGGCGAAGCTATAGTGTTTTTAATGCAGGACAAAATTGCTATCAAAGCTTCTAATACGACGATTATTAGTAAACTATTATCAGGGGAGTATCCTGATGTTAACCGTGTCATTCCTTCTCAAACTGGGATAACCGTTAATCTCCACCGTGAAGAATTGATGACTTTATTGCGCCAGATTTCCCTTTTTGCTGCAGAAAATAATCATTCCGTTCGTTTTACTTTTAACGAAGGGGAGTTGAAATTGACAGCCAACACGATGGAAATAGGAGAAGGTAAAGTAAGTATGCCGGTAAATTATAAAGGGGAGAAGTTAGAAATTGCTTTTAACCCTCATTTCTTTTTAGATATTTTGCGTCATAGTAAAAATGAAACTATTTCTCTTGGAATTACCGATCCTTATAATCCTGGCTTGATTAGTGACTTTAATGATGATCAAAATGAAGAAGAAAAAGAAGCAGAACAAAATTCGCTGTTTGTACTAATGCCGATGCGCTTGAGTGAAGATTAGCTAAAATAAGAGGTGATAAATTTGAGTAGTGGTCTTTTTCTTCAAAAGCTATATTTACGATATTTCCGTCGTTACGAGGAGGCCACTTTTCACTTTACCCCCACCATTAATACGATTGTAGGCCCTAATGCTTACGGTAAAACAACTATTTTAGAGGCGATACAATTGCTGATAAATGGTCGCTCTTTCCGTACCCAGCAAATTTCCGATATGATTCAATATGGGCAAAAGTATTTTCATATTGAAGCATGCTTTATTAAGCAAGGTATAGCGCAAACACTCAAAATTTTTTATGATGGCAGTGAACGAAAAATTATACATAATAGTACAGTTTTTTCGTCAGTAGCTAACTTATTAGGCATTTTGCAAGGAGTCGTCTTAACTCCTGATAGCACTTCTTTAATAAAAGGTTCTCCTTTATTGCGGCGACATTTTCTCGATCTGCAGATTGCCCAGATAGATCCTTTATATGTACATTATTTGACGCGCTATATAGGCGCTATGAGGCAACGTAATGCTTTATTAAAGAGGAACGAAATGCTTGCTATCCAAACTTGGGAGCAAGAGATGGCAGGAGCTGCGGCTTATGTGACTCTGCAAAGAGAGCAAACGATTGCAGACCTACAAAAATGGGGAAACGGATTGTACGGAATGTTAACTGCAGAGACTACCCCTTTGAGTTTGGAATACAAAAATAGTAGCCGCCAAATAAAGGATCTGCAGCTTTTGCGTCAACATTATCTGCAGCAATGGGATAAGCTTCGTTTACGCGAAAAAGAAGTGGGAATGACCTTATATGGCCCCCATCGTGATGATTTATTAATAAAGATAGGAGATCGCGAAGTACGTTTGTTTGCAAGTGAAGGGCAGCAGCGTAGTTGCGTCATGGCTCTTCGATTAGCGGAATGGCAGCGGCTACGGGAATTAAGCCAAGAACTGCCATTGATGCTGATTGACGATATAGGAGTTAGCTTAGATACTACACGCCGGCAAAAACTTTTGATCCACTTAAAAACTTTAGGGCAAGTTTTTATAACCTCCACCGAAGAACTTTGAGTAAGAGGTTTATCATTCGTATTGTCTGCTAACCTAAAGAGAGACGACCAAAAGGAGTTAAGCAAAGACACAGCTTATCCTGGTGATAGCCTATAGCCACCATACCTGCTTGCATGAGATATTCGCAGATTATAAGTTTTATAAATTGTCTCTCATCTTCGTTATAATTAGGAGTGCTATATTTCCATCTTCTACCTTTATTAACTAAAGAAGTAGGTGCTACACTTCCTACGGCAGCTAAACAACCTTTGATGTAATCCTCGAAGTAAACCCACTTTCCATGAGCAAAATTCTTAAGGCTTTTCTCGACCTCGCGTAAATCTTTTTCAGAAAAAGATGAAAATTGGTCATTAGCGGCCAAGCGGTTCAGTGACTGTCGATAGAGGATGATGGCTTGGTCTGCGCGCGTTTTCTTAAGCCAGGCTTCCGTATAAGCTGATGCCACAATTTTTTGCTTTTCTTGCTTGGCAATTTCCAATAAAAAAGCTATTTCTAATAAATCTTTAGGAGCTTGGGTAAAAGAAATACTTTTTTTAAGCAGCTTTTTTACAAAAGCATTCAATTCATTTAAAAATCCAAACTCTTTTTCATAGACAGGGGTAATAGAGGTAGCCTCTTGAATCGCGCCTGGATTAGTATTCTGCACGAATAATAAGAATTCATGCCATTCATGAAAAGGAGTAACGACCTCTTCCCACACATCTTGAGTTTTAACATAGCGAAGGCAGCAAACTAGGCTAAACTCCAAGAAGAGCATATACTCTTCAAATTGCTCCCTAGTAAGTCCAAATTTTTCTATAAGTGCGCATGCACTCATTTTATAGTCGGGGGCAGCAAATACTTGTTTTGCAATCGAGCTTATGATAGGGTTATCGAAAACAAGATCTTGTAAATAACGTTCATAAATTTTGGGAGTGAACAAGAACTTTTCTATAATAGAATTAAAGATATTGTCTGAGCTCCGAGGGATGGCATACCAGGAGGGAAGGGCATGAATGGGTGCTTTACTTAATAGTCCTTGTAAATACTCCATATCAGGACGAAAGTCATCATCAAATTTGATGATATGCGCCTCGTAATACTTGCGCATCTCTTTATCAACGAGTATCTCATTTCCTTGGATTTGAAAAAGGCCGCTTTTGGCTAATTTATCTAAAATAGGACGAAGTTTAGAAGGAGTGATCTCCAAATTATCTGCAAGGGTAGTGAGGGTAGTTTTCAAAGAACCATTAATAATTTCTTGCAACACATCGACTTCTAAAATCGATAGCTCGGCCATGAAGAGACGATTTTCAATGTCTCTACGATAGTTATAATCAGTTAGAACAATTTTATTTTTTCGAGTAGTAAAAGTGGGCATAGGCTTTCTTTAAAGGAGTTATTGTTTCTTGCTGGAAAGCTCGTTAGCGCTCAAAGTTAGTGAAGAAGGTTTACAAAAGCATAGGGATAGTTCAATTCAATTGTTGAAAACATTGTATTTTAAAATGTTATTATTGACAACCCTTTTATTTGGCTAGGCATTTTGAAAATGCGAGCGTTTAAGCCTGGCAAAAAAATTGATTTATTAAATATTTTTTGTATAATCCTTTTTGTTGAACTATCTACCCCGGTAGGGTGGAAGGGCCTAATTAAAATTTAACAAAAGTGTAAACTTAAGTGGCGCCAGAAGAATTTCCTCTTTCCTCAAAGGATTTGATGATAGAATTTGCAGAGTTAATAACAGAAGCTCTTTTAAAAAGAGATGTACAGCATGCCGACCCTTTCGAGGCTTACGCCCATCGTTTAAGGAGCCATTTCTATAATTGCCCTGAAAGATTTAAACGGCGTTTTGCGGAAGGATATTGCTTATTAGTCAAGGAGCTTGAAAAAGAATCTATTCATTAAGATCTTGGCGGGAAACAATCCAAAACACGATTTCGGGATAATCGTTGGTAATTTTATCTGCCCAGCGCTGGGCCTCTTTTTTAGAACGGAACATAAGGGCAGTCGTGGCTAATCCATCAGCTAGTGCGCAAGAGGGGGCTAGAACACTTGCACTAGCCACATTTTCCCTCGTTATGATGAGAGGTGTAAGTCTAGCGGGATCAAAAATATGAAAATAGGTAATAGTTGGATAAGCAGTGTCGCCTTTTTTAGTTTCTATCGTCCAGCTTTGAAAATAATCCCCACTGGTAGCAATTGCTTGATTGCGTAAACTTACCTTAGCAATAGCGTTTTCTGGATTATTATTTCCCAAGCGGCTAATAAAAATATTCCAAGGCCTACCTTGAGGATGCTTACCGCTAGTCTTTATTTCTCCCCCCCATTCCACAAATAGATTGGTATAGCCTGCTTCATAAAGTCTATCGGTAAGTAAATCTACGCAATAGCCTTTAGCGATTCCTCCAAGATCTATTTGAATATCGTCTAAATCTTTATAAAATTTTCCTTGGCCAAAATGAATTTTATTCCATCCTATTTTAGTAGCTACAAATAAGATTTCGCCTTCAGAAGGAATTTGTCCTTGCTCAAGATGTTTTTTCCACAGAGCTTGCAGAGGTTCTATGGTAGGGTCAAAGCGTCCTTCCGATAATAAAACTATTTTTTCTGTTAAATTTAATAGTTGCTCAAGCTCGGCAGAAATGGATACTACAGTACCTGCTTTTAATCGATTAAGACAAGAAAGCTCTGAGGAAGGATTCCATTTGTTATAAATATGGTTTACCTCTTCAAAAGTATTTCGGATAATATTAGAAACAAGGGCTTTTTCTGATGCGGTCAGCGGATGACCAATGAGAATACGATAGTTAATCGTCATCTCACTCCCTGAAAAAAGCGTCAATTTTTCATACGTGAAATTTGAGCAAGCATAAAGTAAGAAAATGAGAATGAAAAATTGGCTAAATGCATAATATTTCTTTAACTTGCCCTTTGTATAATACCCCACTTCCATCTTCATCTTAAGCATTTATTGAGCCTTTTGAAGGTTTGGCTTCAATCGCTTAGAGTAGCTCTTAAGAGTATTGCTCAATAACATAGCAATCGTCATAGGCCCTACTCCTCCTGGTACAGGAGTAATATAGGCACATTTGTCTTTAATATGATCAAAGTCTGCATCGCCCACCAGCCTATACCCGGCAGGACGGCTTAAATCGTTAATTTTATTTATTCCTACATCAATCACTGTTACCCCTTCTTTAATCATCTCTGCTTTAAGAAATAAAGGTTGTCCCATAGCTAAGATGATAATGTCAGCTTGAGAGGTTAAGCTATCTAGCTTTTTAGTCTTACTATGGACGATGGTAACAGTGGCATTACCTTCAGAGTTGTTCTGCATTAACATAGCGGCCATAGGTTTTCCTACGATATTGCTGCGGCCAGCAATTAACACATGGCGTCCTGCTACTTCTATCTGGGATCTGGCTAGAAGGGCACGAATGCCTAGCGGCGTGCAGGGAAAAAATCCATCCGTTTCCCCCATTAACATTTTGCCTACGTTAAAAGGATGAAATCCATCGACATCTTTTTCTGGTAAGATGGCTAAATTAACAAGCGATGGGTTAATGTGAGGTGGCAAAGGTAATTGCACAAGAATGCCATCGACTGTGGAATTTAAATTAAGAGCATGGATCTTGTCGAGGAGCTCTTTTTCTGATAACGAGGAGGGTAGATGAATTTTTAAGGATAAAATTCCTACGTTTTTGCAAGCTTGGGTTTTCCGTTGGACATAGATTTGAGAAGCTGGATGGTCGCCCACAATAATAACAGCTAAGCATGGCGGACGGCCATGCATATTTAAAAGTGTAACTTTAATCTCTTGTTCAATTTCTTGAGCAATTTTTTTTCCATTTATAATCATAGGGGGAATTTAACTGTCGTGTTTTATGATTTCAATAAAATATTAGGAGTTAGACTTTAAGCTGCAGGTAAAAAAGGTTACTACTCTTATAAGCAAAGAAAGAGTGTTTAAAACATTTTTTATGTTTGCATAAGATAGATTAGCATAACCCATTTTTACTTTATAAGCCAACTTTTGCTTCTTCTTTTCTGGCAAAATTTAAGAGCCATCTACTCTTTATAAATAGCCTTAGATAAAGAGGAAATATCCTATAATGTTTTTCTCTTCTTTCTTTATACGGGTCTTTTTGGAAGAATGGGGCTGAGGATAAAGAATAGGAACAAGAGGGTCTAGTTTCTCTAAAAGCTAAATGTTTTTTAAGATTTGGGTAGTGAAATTTAGCTCCTTTTTATGAAAAAAGAAGAAGGTGAATCTGTCCTGACTTAAAAAATAAGGGATGAAGAAGAAAAAAATTAAGAGAATTTTCTTTAAGATAAAAGTCTTTTTTTTAGCTTAAATAAGATTGGTAAGCAGTTTTTTTATGTAATCATGTACCCTAAGAACTAGGCTTTACCACATAAACAGGAAGGATAAATGTTTTTAGCCAAAAGATAGCTTTTTTAAAGCATACAAGCAAAAGCCTTAAGAAAAGTTAGAAAAATTTACAGTAAGAGTATTTTCTCTAAAGCAATCCTTGCTTTCTAGAAAAAAAAGCTTTAGAAAAGCAAAAGAGTGCAAAAAAATAATAGTATATTGTAACGTGGATTTACAACTTTGGAAGAATTGTTGATGACAAGAACCTTTTTAGGAGGAAATATGTATAAATCGGTCTTCAAGACCTGTGTAGTGTCACTCTTAGGATTTGGTGCTCTACTTTCTACGCATGCTTTTGCACAAAACGCTCCTTTACAAACACCACCCACTACTCCTGTTGGGTTGAGCGATGAATGCTCTAAGGAATTGCTTATTTCCTATTTTCCTAAGGTGTTTGTACTAGAGACTTTAAAAAAGTATAACGTCCCCCAAGATAAGTGGGAGGCTATAGCTAGTGAACTTGCCCAGAAAGATAAGCAAGTCATCAAAACTGTGGAGGAAAAAGCAGCTAAATTAGATCCAAACCCTCTTAAAGACCCTCAGCAGCGCCAAGCTGCCGTCAGGTTATTTAGAGAAACTTTGACAGATTTATTTGCTTTGACCATGAAAGCTTATGGAATAAAGGATGGAAAGCAAATTACCGATATGTTGAATGATATTCAACAACAAAAAGCTAAACGTTTTGCTATGTGCATGCAAAGAGTATCATCCGAAGACACTAAAGGCGAAAACAAAGCTGAAAATTCAGCCACCTTAGGAGATAAGAATTAACATTTATAAGAGGAGAAAAAAAGTGTGATCTCCTCTTATTTTTTATTCACTCGGTAAATAGTGAAAGTTTTATTTTCTTTTAAAAGGGCAGGCTTCTATAGAGGATGGAAATCCTTCTAAAAATTTTAAAGGCTTATTTCGCCCTCTATGAATAGAGAAGCTAAAGCCAATCTTTTGTTTTAAAATCAATGCCATTTCATGAAGGTAGGTGGGTAGATCTAAAAAAATTAACCCCGTAAAGTGAATTTTTTGTCCAAAGGCATGATTTTTCATAGCTTTTAAGTCTGCATGAAAGGCTGCTCAAAAAGTATATAGCTTCTTTGCTATCCTCAATGCTTTATTGTAAAAAATTATTTGTTTTTCTTGATCATTCTTAGCTTATCGAAATAGCTTTGTCTTTTTTTCATTTCACGCTCAAAACCGCGTTCCACAGGGCAGTAAAACTTTCTAGGTGGTAATTCTTCCGGAAAATAATTTTGCCCTGAGAAAGCATGTTCTACTTCATGATCATAAAGATAATTTTTTCCATATCCCATTTGTTTCATTAGAGGAGTCGCTGCATTAATAATGATGGAAGGAGGTGCCATGTAAGTTGTTTGCGCAGCTAATTGCTTGGCTTCTTCATAAGCTTGGTAAAGAGCATTGCTTTTGGGTGCCAAAGCAAGGTAAACGACAGCTTGAGCTAAAGCCAGCTCACCTTCAGGAGAGCCTAGCATTTCATAAGTATCGCGGGCGGCGATGCATAAAGATAAAGCCTGGGGGTCTGCTAATCCTATATCTTCGCTAGCCATTCTGATAATTCTTCGCGCTAAAAATAAAGGATCTTCCTTACCCTCTAACATACGCGCCAGCCAGTATAAAGCTGCGTCAGGATCAGACCCTCTCACCGCTTTATGAAGAGCAGATATTAACTGATAATGTTGATCGCCTTGTTTATCATAACGAGCCGTGCGTTGCTGTAAGTATGTTTGCAAAGTGTGGACATCCAAAATAATATTTTCATTAACATCTTGGAGATTCTCAATTAGATTGAGGAGGAAACGGCCATCCCCTTGAGCTGATAAAATTAAAAGCTGACGGGCTTCCTCGGTAAGAGGCAATGCTTTTTTCCGAGATTCATAGCGTTGTAGTAACTGCTGCAAAGACTTTTCATTTAAAGGCCGAAGCGCTAACACCCGCAGCCGTGAAAGCAACGCACTGTTGAGATGAAAAGATGGATTTTCTGCGGTTGCGCCGATTAAAACAATGGTTCCCTTTTCCACGTAGGGTAAAAAAGCATCTTGCTGAGCTTTATTAAAGCGATGAATTTCATCTACAAATAAGACAGCTCTTTGATGGAGTAGGGGAGTGTTCTCTATCTCTTCTATAAGCTTTTTGAGATCAGCAATTCCATTAAAGATAGCGCTTATGGAATAAAAAGGGATATTAAAAGCTTTCGCATATAGCCTAGCGATAGATGTTTTCCCACATCCCGGCGGCCCCCAAAGAATAATAGATAAGGGTTTGCCTGCAGAGATAATTTTAGTTATAAAACCTTCTGGCCCTATCAGATGCTCTTGCCCTACGATTTCTTCAATAGAGGCAGGACGCATCTGCTCAGCAAGAGGAGCTATAGGCGATTTTGGAGTGATCATAAAGAATATATTCTTTTACCGGCTTACCACCGATAAGATGTTGTTGAAGAATGATCTCTAAAACTTCTGGGTTACAGGAATGATACCAAATTCCATCAGGATAGATGACAGCAACAGGGCCTTTTTGACAAATTCTTAAGCAGCTTACTTTTGTTCTGTAGATGCCTCCCGCTCCTGTCAAGTTCAGTTCTTGAAGCCTTTGCTTTAAATATTGCCAAGAAGCGTAGGCTATATCTGTGCTAGAGCAGCGTGGATTTGCTTGGTCGCTGCATAGAAAGATGTGGCGTTTAAGGGTATCGACCCCACATTTTATCAACCTTTCGTTAAGATTTTGTTGCATATTAAATACTCCTGGGTCGGGATTTTTTTTGTAAGCTTAAAGGAAGGAGAATAAAATATAGAAAAGCAAAAAGAGCATCGCCTAAAGGCATTACAAAAAGGTCGGAAACTATCCATCGCATGCCTATAGAAAGGGGTGTTCCCAATATATAAAGAAAAATAACTTGGAAGAAAGTTATAGTAAAGGAAAAAAGGAAGGTCATAATGGGTAGCGTACTTAGATGATCGGCAAAAAAATGGCGTTTTTGAGGATAAATCACCGCGGCTCCTAAAGTATAGTTACTAGCATAGAAGCCGAAAGGAGGCTGTACTGACAGTAAGTCGAGGAGCAACCCACAAAAAAATGCATACCAGAGGCAGACAGAGAAGGTTTTTTGATAAAATGAAACAATAAGGAAAGGCACCAAAAACATCAGCCGGATACTAGGAGCTATAGCTGGCATGCCAAGGGTAAGTAACAAGCCGCTGAAAAATGTAAGAAATAAGTTTTTTCTACTTAAATGCATAAGAAATTTATAAAATTTTAAAAGGCTACTTAGATGAGATGTATAGTTTTTCCTGAAAAAAGAGGTTATTTTCTGGGGTTACACTCACCATATAGGCTCTTTTCCCATAAATCCTAGTATTCTCCTCGCTATCTTTGATTCTCTATTTAAAAAGCATGCCAAAAATTAATAAGCTCCTCTTGGGAAGCATACGATGGGAATAGTTTTAGCAATAATTTTTATATCGAGCAGTAAAGATTGAGATTCTATGTATTGCTCATCGAGTTTAATGCGATTAGCATAGCTAATATCACTGCGTCCTGAAACTTGCCATAAACCCGTTAGGCCCGGACGTACAGATAAGATTTTTGTAGCCTTATATCCTAAATGTCGAATCACTTCGTACTGAACGACTGGTCTAGGGCCTACCACACTAAGATCTCCTTTTAAAACATTTACAAATTGAGGAAATTCATCAAGAGAAGTCTTTCTAAGAAATTTGCCTATTGGGGTAACGCGTGGATCATTTTTTAGTTTATGAGCATTAGCCCATTCCCTTTTTAATTCCAAAGAGCTTTCTAGAATTTCATGCAGCCTTGCATCGGCATCAGGATACATGGTGCGAAATTTATAACAGCGAAAAGGTTTGCCACCTCGGCCTATTCTCTCCTGAGCATAAATAATTTTACCTTTCGAGGAAAAATAGACAGAAATAGCGACTATTGCCAATACGGGAAAGGTAATAATAAGCACGCAAAGACTAAAAATAATATCAAACAAGCGCTTAGTTGGATTACGTTTAACCGTTAAACCCAGAGAAGGGGAGAATCTTAGAGCTGTAGATTCTTGCATCCATTGAGGGGAATTATTCATAATTTTTTGCTTGCCAACCATTTTTTAACTTTATGCAAATATTTTCTGTATAGAGGTAATGCTACCGACTAGACTTCTTAGATAGCATTCAAAGTAATTTTTAGGCAAATAAAAAAATAGCAAAATTATTCATAAACATTTGCCTATTTGTTTGTAATGTTAAAAAAATGTTAAAATTTTTAAACTTAAATGAAGCTAGGTGATATTAATCATTTTTAAAATAATAAACTTTTTTTGCCTCCGTCCCACTTTAAGTAAGAGTTTTACGATTTCTGGGGGTAATGACACTTTTCATGGCACAATCCTATAAAAGGCCTAAACGCTTTTTGTATATTCCTTTGAAAAAATCTTGGCATCCGGCTAGACAATTATACGCTGTTAGGCAGTTTTTTAAGCAATCATATACTTGTACTTGCTAAGAATCTCTTTTAAAAGAAAGGAGCTGCCAGAAAGGCGCTTCCTTTTTTGGTTTTATTGAGAGAGTCTTTCAAACGGCATTATTAAATAGGGGAAGAGATCAGATGCTTAAGAGACCTGGGTGACAAAAAATAAAGGAGGCAAAAAATATAACTTCTTATCTTTCTCTGATCGTTGATTGAGTGACTTAAGTTTATCGCTGGCCTACTAGAGCTAGGAAAGGTTGCTCTTTTATTCAAATTATTTACCCTAGCACCTTTTTTTCTCGATGATCTATCAGCAGTTTCGATGAACCAATAAATCTGCAAGAGAGACGAGCAAGGCTGTATCATAGGGTAGCTTTTTCAGCAGCACCCTAGCTGCCTGATCATATTCAAAGGCTAATGCTTGAGCTTTGGAGAGCCCCAATAAAGTAGCGTAGGTAGTTTTATGGTTTTTTATGTCTGAGTTTTTGTTAGAAGTTACATCTAACACATCATCAATGATTTGAAAAGCAAGGCCTATCTTTTGACCAAACGATTTTAAAATTTCCCGATCTGCTGGGCTGCCATTTGCTATGATAACCCCACATTCAATACAGGCAGTGATGAGAGCCCCTGTTTTACGTCGATGAACCTCTTGTAGAAAATGAAGGTCGATAGCCTTTTCTTGAGACTCGATATCCATGATTTGCCCACCAATCATTCCCTCGGCCCCGGCGTTTTTGGCTATAACATTTACCAATTCTATTTTTTGATGAGCCTGAAGGCCGGTTCCATTTGCAATGATCTCGAAAGCATAAGTAAGTAAATAATCACCCGTTAAAACAGCATGTCCTTCGGTAAAAGCTTTATGTAACGAAGGTTTACCCCGTCTAAAATCATCATTATCCATGCAGGGTAGATCATCATGGATTAAAGAATAAGTATGGATCATTTCCAAAGCACAAGCTGGATCCAATGCTAAATCTTCTGAGCCTCCTAAAGCTGTAGCAGTAGCTAATACAAGAAGAGGACGTATGCGTTTGCCCCCAGCGAGTAGAGAATAGCGAGTAGCCTCTAAAAGATTGAAATAAGCCCTATTCTTTCCGGCAGTTAGTTCAGCAAGCCGTTTTTCTATGCTTTTGCATCTATCGTGAAAATAGTCAGGGATGTTGGGTTCTACGCTTTTCATATTCATTGGCTTAATTTCTTGTCGATGCGCTGTCTCATAAATAAAGCTTTTTAAGCATGTTTCACTTCTTCTCTGTAATACGGCTTTTGACCTATACTTAAGTAATCCAATCCTTTCTTAACTACTTCTAAAGGATTATATTGATTGCGGCCATCAAAAAAAGCTCTGCCTTTCATCTGTTTAAGGAGAGCGCCGAAATCCAAAAAGCGGAACTGCTTCCATTCGGTCATCAACACGATTGCATCTGCTCCCTTAGCGGCTTCTATTTCGTCATTACACCAGAGGATAGCGGAATGAGGGGCGATGATTTTTTTAGCATTTTCCATAGCTACGGGATCAAATAAGCGCAAGTGTGCTTGTTCTTGCAATAATTGTTGAATTAAGACTAAGGAGGGAGCTTCTCGCATATCATCTGTATCGGGCTTAAAAGATAATCCTAAAATAGCAATAGTTTTATTAGCCAAGCCAGAATATTTAGCAAAATATTCAATAATTTTATATCCCATTAGCTGTTTTTGCTGTTCATTGACATAGGCTACTGCATCAATAAGCGGTGTGTCATAGCTAACTTGATCAGCTTGCTTGCGTAATGCCGAAATATCTTTAGGTAGGCAGGAGCCTCCATAACCTGGGCCAGGATATAAAAATTTATAGCCAATACGATTATCAGCTCCAATGCCTCTACGCACTTTATTTATATCTGCTCCTAAATGTTCGCATAAGCCAGCTAATTCATTCATGAAAGAGATGCGCGTAGCTAACATAGCATTAGCAGCGTATTTAGTCATTTCAGCAGAAGCAATATCCATGATCATCAAACGCTCATGACTAAGCATGAAAGGACTGTAAATTTCTTGCATGATTTGAGCTACCGTCGCCTTATCAGTTCCTATGATCACTCTATCAGGCTTCATAAAGTCCTGGATAGCACAGCCTTCTTTTAAAAATTCAGGGTTGGAGGCTACATCAAAATCAATTGACAGGCCCCTTCTTTGCAGGCCTGCAGCAATGACGCTAGAGACGAAATTAGCAGTTCCTACAGGCACTGTGGATTTGTTAACAATTACTCGATAATCTGTCATGTGTTCTGCAATGGCTGCGGCTACATGATGGACAAAACGCAGATCAGCTTCGCCATTTTCCTGATGAGGAGTATCTACACAGATAAAACACACTTGGCTATTGGCTAGAGCTTCAGCGTAGCTAGTAGAAAATTTTAAACGCGACGCTTTCACATTTCTTTTAACCATTTCCTCTAAGCCAGGCTCGTAAATAGGAATATAGCCTTGTTTAAGCTGATGAATTTTTTTTTCATTGATATCAAGGCATGTCACATGATGACCCATTTCAGCCAAGCAAGTCCCTGACACCAAACCTACATATCCTGTTCCAATAATGAGCAGTTCCATAAAAGCCTCTAGCTATATTCAATTTAAGCCCACACATCTTACCAGATGATTTAAAATCCTAAAAGCAGAAAGGCTTTAGAATTTAAAGATTTAATAGGGGCACGGCAGGCGGATAAGGGGTATGGCTGGGCCGACTTAAACCTAGATTAAAATAAAGGGCTATGCGGTTATCTTTCTTATCATATTCTTTCCTTTGATAAGATAACTTAATATTCCATGCTTTTTGTACAGTAGCTAAAATGTCGATTTCATATTCACTGTAATTGGGTTCATGGCGACGGTTCCATCCATGCCGCGATTCAAATTCTACCGCCCAGTTGGGGTGCCATCGATAAAATAGATGGATTAGCAAAGTATCTCTTCTATCAGAAAGTTGAGAGCCTTTTAACTTTTTCTCCGAATGAAAAGAATCTAAAATGAAATTCCATTGATCAGCTTTACGCCAAGCAAAAGATCCGCGATGTCTCCATTCTAAAGATAAGGCCGCCTGGCGATTAATCGTCCATTCGTTGCGAAAATTGAAATGATCCCATTGATGGCGTTGCATATCCCAGCCTGCAGTAAAAGTATGACGCAAGGTGGGAAGCAAATTCCAGGTCAAACGACTGTAAATTTTAGGAGTCGCACGTTTAATGGTAGGCGTGTTAATAAAAGTATGAGCAAATAGTTGCCATCGCATCCAGAGGTCTAAGCCTTTTTCTTGGCGAGCATAATAAAAGCTGTGATCGACTCCCCAAGTAAGCATATTCAACTGGTACCATCCATCCTGTATGTCAAAAATGTAATGTTTATTGGGTTTTATACCCGGTCTAGTATAGTACTTATATTTTACGTAAGGTTTGATGACATGCTTGAAACCAGAATAATGGCGTCTAAGCTGAGTATTTGTTTCCACAGAAAACATTCCTAGGGTCACCCAATGGTTAGGTGCGTGAGGATTGCTTCCATAATAGATCGCCGAAGCTCCAACTTCAGGAGTGGTGGTAAAAGGACCGGTTCGATACGAGCGGTATAATTTATGATAAAATTGCGCACGCGTAGAGTTGAAATTATAAACATGCTGGGAATGCTTAGCATACTGAAAGTCTAGATAAGAAAGGCGCCAAAAATTTTCTGATATTATTCCGGTAGAACCCAGAGAAAAAGGCCGAATGCTTATTTCCAAAGAGGGTAATTCTTGCTTAACCGTTTGAAAAGTATTGGCTCGTATACGAGCAAAAAAATTAGCTTTCCAAGCGTCACTCTGCTGAAATTTAACTTGCAATTGGGTTTTGCCTGCCGTTTCAATATCTAAATTTTTATCCATATAGTCTGTAGCCATATCGATATCGCTAAGTTTATCCCAAGTTGTATGGATACTGACTCCTTTTCTATCACATATTTTAGTATATGCACCCTGGAATCTATAGCGCGTGCGTTGGCTTGGTTGATCTACCGATGAATCTCTTGCTATATAATTGATCATTTCGAGTTTTTCTTGATTGTTTTCTGAATGATAAAGGGTATAGAAGCCCCCTCCTAAGCCCCTCTTAATTCTATAATCAAGCCGCAAAAAGTTTTTAAGGCTTCCCCAAGAAAATAGTTTATACTGCATTTCAAGGCGAGTATTCTGTCCTCCGCGCCATGTAACATTAAAGCGTAGAGGGTTATCGAACATGGCGTTTAAGTTAGCTTTAAATGAAGGAAGGCACAAAATTGGAAAGTGGACAAAATGAAATTGAATGTTTTTAGCATCAAAAAGGTGCTTTTCGCGAAGTCGCGCTTTGGCTGTTGTTACTTGCCAATCAGTATAGTAATTTTCTGAAGTGGTGACAAAGCCTTCATGGATAAGGTAGGAACCATCGGCATAGAGCTCGATCGCACGTCCTCCGAAATACCAGGGTTCGACGGCAGACCGTGCCTCATAGATCTTCCCTGTTTTAGTCAAAAAATTGTACTCAAGAGACTCTCCTATAAAAAAATTTTCTCCCCAGTCTAAAGCTACGTCTCCTTTGGCTGTCACCTGAAAGATAAGTCCTTCTTTTGTAGCCTTGCGGGTGTAAATAATATGACGGGCTTGAATACGTAGATTTGGGCCTGTAATAACACCTCCTTCAGAAGTAGATAATACACCCTCTACGAAAACGGGACTGCGTAGATCTACTTTAATCTCTTTCTCTACGTTGCTATGCAGGCTTTTAATTTCTTCAATGGAAGTGCTAAAAAGAGAAGCGATCGTGAGAATAAGAAAAAGAGGAATAAAATATTTAACATCTAGCGATAAGCTCATGCTATCTACCGGTCTAAGAAAATAAAGGAATAGTTTAGCTATTTATCTTAGACGGTGCAATAGGCTTTTTCTTTAACTTTTAAATTAAGAGAAAAATGCTTGTATTAGTTAGGTACATAGATGGCTTTTCCCCCGCCAAGCTTTTATTTTGGAAAAAAAGTTGAACGGGCGCTTTTAAGAAGGAAGTTTTTGAAGAAGGTAACTTTATTGGCATTGTAGCTTACCTATAAGGTTTGCCGATAGTCATACTAGGTATGTTTACAAGGCCTTCATTTCCCTGGTTAAAGGACTAAAAAGCAGTTTATCTTTTTCTAGCCTTTGCTGCTCCCAACTCCTCCGATTAAATTGTAAATTTTTCAAAAGATAAAACATTTTATACAGTGCAATTTTAAAATAGCATTAAACTAATAAAAACCACTAATGATTAATCCTTCAAGCTTTATGCAAGATAAAAAGCTTTTAATGAATAGCACGCATGAGCAGTCCTGCGAATGCGTACCTATTGATAGAATTTCCATCTTGCATAGCCTCTAATAAAAGATTAACAGCTTGTTCATCTTTATTTTGTATAAGAGCTTCAAAGGAAGCGATCGCTAGTTGTGAATGCTCTTCAAGGGTTAAGTGGTAATTATCTTTTGAATCACGCAATTGGCTAGGTAAAAAGGGGCGAAATTGAAGAAGCTCATTTTTCTTGCTGTTGACAACCCAACTATAGAGATTCTCCTTATAAGGGCCTTTTACTTTCAAAGAGTAGAGAGCTAGATTACAGTAATTACGGATAAGCGGGGCGCCTATTTGCTGTTGATGCCCTTTAAGTAAAGCAATGGCGGCAGGAGTATTTAATTTTTTAAGTAAATCTGTCAAACTAGGGATAAGATCGTTTTGCTGGCAAGTGAATAGCATTTTAGCTACCTGTAAAAAAGCTTGTTCCGGAAGGTCAAGAGCTTTTGCTAGGGCTGATTCTCTCATCTTTAACGATCTTTCAAAAGCATAGAGGTTATCCTTAAAATGCTGGTGTGCGCAAGGAGTTGCTCTCCAAGCCGTAAGGCTTCTACCTGGAGAACATACGGAGGAATAACACATGTCTTGGTGATTGGTAATTAAAATATCTTGTAGCAAGACTTTTAAACAACGTGGATCTTGAAGGTAAAGCAGCGCCATTGCTGCATTAACTCTTACCTGTATATTAGGGTCATTAACTAATAGGGCTAAACAGTCCTGGCTTTCCTGCAGTTCACCTAACAAAAAAATGGCATAGATATCCTTTTGCTTAGCTGCATTTTCTATAAGTATTTTGTATTCTTTACAGCCTAGATCATATAAAGCTTTCCAGGCAGTAAGCTGTACATAGGATACATTCGAGCAAGATAAATTTTTAAGCGCAGGAATTGAGGTATCATCTTTAAGTAGGCCTAAGGCAAATGCTGAGGCTTCTTGCTGTGCTTTTTCTTGATGAGTGGCAAGAGTATGAATTTTATATAAAAGTTCATCGCAGCCATATTTAGCGGCATTAATGATGGCAGCTAAACGTACTTCTTCATGAGGATGACTCATTAATTTGCATAGCATATGGAGGGCTTCGGGAGTACCAATCATCGCAAAGAATTCAGGAAATAAGTCTTCCAGAATTCCTTCCCAACGATACATTAATGCTTCCGCATAGGCATAGGCACGAGGAGATTTTTTTTGCGCTAAAAGATAGGCGGCTTCTAAACGAATTAATGGATGCCTAGTGTTTAAGGCGCGTTGTAAATTTTCATCCGCTTGATCATTTTGATACTGAGAAAGGAAATTAAGGCTAATAAGTTGTAGTTCTGGGATGCCGCTGCTTATTCCTTCTTTCAAGATATAAAGGGATCTTTCATTAAGACTAATGCCTGCTCCAAATAAAGTCATCAGGCGGGTGTCAAAGTCAGAACAGCGATAACCTTGGTCTAATAAAAGAAGAGCCATTTCTTGAAGGAACTCAAAATCATGCTTCCCAGTTCGCTTGTGGTGACACTCATAAGCTTTTATAGCTTGAGAAACATTCCCCATACGTACAAGAAACAACAAATGTGAGTGGTTATACTCGGTATGTTCTTTATCATTATCTGCTATTATAGAGGTGTAAGGGAATAAAAAGCATAGTAAGCCATACAACCACTTAATTTTTATCTTAAGGTACATAATCCAACAGGTCTATTCCACAGTTTTTTAGCAAAGAGCGAAGGGTGTTAAGGGGAAGCCCCATTACATTATAGTAACACCCATCAATTTTATTTACGATTAAGCTGCCCGCTCTTTGTATTGCGTAGCCACCCGCTTTGTCGGCCCAATGAATTTTTTGATGATAACGGTAGATATCTTCTTTTGTTAGGTGATTAAATAAAACGCGGGTTTCTTCCCAACCCGTGTATAAATTCGCATTGTATAAGAGCACGACTCCTGTAAAAACACTATGCCATTTGCCTGCTAGGCTCAAGAGCATATTAAAAGCTTCTTGCTCAGTTTGGGGCTTATGATAAACTTTACCTGAGCGGTATACAATTGTATCTGCTGCTAAAATTGCCTCATGCTTGCAAATCTCTTTTACCGCTTGTGCTTTACCTTCGGCTATTGAAGAAACATATTTTATAGGGTCACGTTTATAAATAACACTATGTTCATCAAAGGATGGGGAAACTTGCTTGAAAGGCAGATTGAAATAACTTAGTATTTCTTTACGACGTGTTGACTGTGAAGCAAGAATAAGGTGCGCCATGCAATAGAGTCCCCGTGATGATCTTTTACGAGATAAAAACTTGCGAAAATATAAGTGTTTGGATTTTTTCTGTCAGCAATAGAGGGCAGTAGGTGGCCAGTAATTGTAAAATTTCTTTTTCTATTTTCTTTAAATCCATTAAGGAAATTTTATCTGTAGTTGAATAAATGCCTATATAATCTTTATCCTTAAAATGTATTTCTCGTAAAGCACTATTTAGCGCTGGCACTATCTTGTTTTGTTTCCATAATAAGCTTTGATTAAGATGCATGCGCAATTCAGAAGTGATTAAACATCCTATAAAAATTTTAAGGTTAACTCCATCTTTTAGCTCTGACATATGCATAAGAAAATTAACATACCTTTCTTTAACTTGTAAAGGTTGGGATAAAAAGAAGCTTAAAAGAACAATGCTATGCTCTTAGGCAGCTTCTTAGGAAATCGAATTTTTGAAAAGCTTAAAGCACATTAAATAAAGCGATACCATATAAAGGCTAATTCCTTTTTTACGCTGGCAATTATTTTTTTAAAGCACATAAATCTTCAAGGAATAAAAATAAAAAAGGCTGGCTTTTGAAGAGCCAGCCTTTATATAAAGAGCCTAATGACTACTTTATTAGTTCACTATCGTGCTTTCTTGTTGAACGATAGGTGTCTTGATTGCATCTGAAGAAACTTCAAATTTAACGCGTGCATCGCCAGATTTTTTAGCTTTGGCATCCACACGATATCTTAGTGTTTGTCTAGCTGCTACATTTTTAACAGATGCAAACTTAACTGTATTACCAGAAATTTGGCCTGAAGCATCACCAGATACTCCTATTGCTTGAACTTCCTCTGGGAAGGTAACTACAACTTGTACATTACTGTCAGGTTCTGAACCTTGGTTCACAACTACAATATTGTAAGCTGTAGAGTCATCAATGCAGATAGGATTCTCTGTCTGAGCTACTGACACGTTTAAGGCAGGGCGTCCTTTCCAATGAGTCATCGATTCACAATGACCATTGCAATTCTGACAGTTTGTAACATCTACCTTATTAGTAAAGCAGCCCGCTACGCAGGTGGTGAGTGTAGTATTGAAAGATACTTTTTCACCTGGTTTCATTTCTCTTAATCTCCATGTCGCTGTATTACCGCTAATTGTTGCTCCATTAGCAGTTACAATCGATGTTGAAGGAGGCGCATGGTCAACGATTACCACATCTGTCAAAGGTAGGTCACCTGTATTCATGACTATAATTTGGTAATCAGCGTTTTTGCCGATTTGCTGCTCTTTTGGTCCTACTTTTGTGCACTCCATTTGACAGCAAGAAATGCATACTGTTGATTCGCAAGATACCGAATCAGCATTGCAGGCAGTCACAACGGCAGTATTGGTGAACTTGCCACGTTTAACAGCTGTAGTGCAGATGTTAACAGTTTTAGATTGGCAAGGTTCTAAAGAGCCAAGCTTATAAACTAAAGTTTTTTGGCAGCTTACATGCTCTACACCTTCTGGGAGGTTATCTGTGACCACCACATCTTCTGCTGTGCAGCTTCCATGGTTTGTTACAGTAATGGCGTATTCAACAGGCTCGCCTGGAGCTACTTGCTCGGGTCCAGATTTTTTGCAAGTAAGAACTGGTTTAGCACAAAGGATGGAACAAAAACGAACAGGTACTGCTGTAGCACAGAAGCAGGCGCAAAGTTCACCTTCGATATCACACTTTAACCATATTTTTGCTGGGCGGCATTCGCCTTTACTCATAGAACCAAAATTCCATGATATTTTACGTCCTTCAACGCGTCCTTCAGGCTGGCTTCTAATGTAGGTAACGCCATCTGGTAATGTAGTTGTTACATTTGCTTCACAAAGATCATCGCAAGCTTTAACATCAAATTCCAAAGGATATTGATCATTTAGCATGCATATTCTTGGGTTATGAGCAGTCACAATCAGACCGTCTTTACAGACAAGT
The DNA here is from genome assembly GCF_011087585.1 of Neochlamydia sp. AcF84. Classification (NCBI taxonomy): domain Bacteria; kingdom Pseudomonadati; phylum Chlamydiota; class Chlamydiia; order Parachlamydiales; family Parachlamydiaceae; genus Neochlamydia; species Neochlamydia sp. AcF84. The sequence goes on along the minus strand of NZ_VJOT01000082.1, from coordinate 29,400 downwards.
TCACTTCCAGAAGGATGCTTGCAACGAGCTGGAGATTTGCACTCTGGCTCACATTGAACATCAGAACTAGCTTGCTTGCTAGAGAATTTTGATGCGAAAAATGCTTTTGCTGCAGCAACTGGTGAAGTCGAAGTTACTCCCTCAGATGCTTGGTTTGTTTGATAAATTGGTGCTGGCTGTTCATAAACAGGGGCTGAATTGCTGGTTCTGTTATCAGCGCAACCTACCCACATGAGTGCGGTAGTGCACAAAAAAAGCAACGAGGCTATTATTCCTAGTTGTTTCTTCATTGATGACTCCTTTCGTTTGTTTTTGGTCATAGTAGATTAAATAACTTAAATGTTGGTCTAATCTCGTTTCTGCAGTAGATGTATATAACACGATTGAACAAAACCTTCACTATTTTTTATTGTAGAGAGCGTGTTCGTGAATTTTAGCGATAAGTTATCATGGATCTAAGAGCTTATCATTTAATCTCAAACCTTAATCTAATGATGGCTTCGACTGGCTCAAAATATATTGAGATCCCTTCGATTCTGCTTTTCCTTGTTTATCTCTGCATTTAACATATTTATATGTCGTTTAGTTTAATCGCCCTTTTTTTTAGCTTAAGTTAAGGCCTAAGCCATGAAAAGGGGCAATTATTGTGACACCCATTAGGTCCCGACAGCCTTACAGCTGCCGGAATCATAACTAATAATAGGTTGTATCACTATTGGTAGTATTCTCCCAAATATAGGGGGAAGGTGCTTGACGAGGCTCACAGATTCTTGGAGCACATGAAGTGTCAGTCTCGCTGTTAGACCACCAGCCGCAACCACAGCCAGTTAATGCTGTGGCCACTATTGCTAAAGATAATAAGTTAAAGATTCTTTTCATTTTTTTCCTTCTATTTTGTTTCAATAGTCATTAATCGCAATTTAAGAAAATGCTTAGTTTTTTACTTAATTTCTTAATAGCAAACAGGGTCACAGACTGGTGCTGGAGCACATGGTCTAGGAGCATTTTTAACATAAGGCTTGGTATAGTAGGGCTGTGGAGAGCAAGGTTTTGCACATGTCTCATAGCCAGCACGATTTCCACAGCAGCTCGTTAATGCAACTACACTTACAAATAAGGCCATTGATGAAAAGAATTTTATAGCTTGTTTCATACTAACTCCTTGGGTTTAAATTTAATTTACTTTGCACCATCATTATTGATTAGGTAATTTTTTTTGTCTCATTCCTTTCCGTACTACAATTTGTATACTTCGAAAAAAAAGGATTTACCCTTTTTAGATACGCATTAGCTAATAAACTTTCCACTAGAATCTTTAGTTTCATCAATTTTTGGGGATAAAATTTTCATAATCTTCTTAAAAACAAATGCTTAAATTTTTTTTAGCTTGAAACTAATTTTAATAGATGCCTTGTTAAGATTCAAAAATAGTGCCTTAAAAAAGACAGTTTCTTGATTGCTATTATGCTTGAAGAGTAAATATAGAAGTATTAAAAAATTATAAAAGAAGGAAAATAATGAAGAAATTGGAGGGTTTTCTAAGAGTATTCATATTTCATCTGTCTTCAATTTTCCTGACCAACCCAGCTTAGAACGCAGTGTAGAGTAAAAATCATGATGGAGCAGGTTAACCAAGCGAAACTTTTTTTTAGCACAACTTAAATAAAATTTTTCCCCAGTTTTCATTCGGAAGCTAGAAAATCCATCATAAGTAACTTCAATGGGTTTGAGTTTGCTTATGTATTCAATACGGATTTGATGCGAGGGTAGAAGGACAATAGGGCGATTGGAAGTAGTGTGAGGACAGATAGGAGTAATGACAAAAGCTCTTAAGTTAGGAGCTAAAATAGGGCCTCCTGCGGCCATCGAGTAAGCTGTAGAACCACTAGGTGTTGCCACAATAATTCCATCGGCGCAGTAAGTATTTAAATAAATGTCATCGACAAAAATTGAAATTTCGATAAGGGAAAGATTTTCAGCCCGGTGGAAAATAATGTCATTCACAGCATAGCATGTTCGATTATCCTCTGTTCTCCCAGCCATCATCATGCGTTCACTTATAACCATTTTATTTGCTAAAAGGTTTTCAAGACTTTGATAAGTTTCCTGAATAGGTATGTCGGCCATAAATCCTAAGCCACCAAAATTGATGGCCATTAGAGGTGCTGTTAGTTCGGGATGACGTTGAATCACACGAAGAATAGTTCCATCACCGCCTAAAGAAATAATATAATCAATCTTTTCAGGCGAAATACTTGATAGGCGGGCTGCATCAACCTCATCAGCTATCTCATCTTCCGCATAAACACACGCGTTTCTTTTTTTAAGAAAAGCAGCAATTTGCTGCGCAATTTCCCCTGATGTTTTTTTTATCATATTAGGAAAAAGCGCAATATGCATGTCTATACCTTAAGCGTGAGCTTTCTGAGTTGTTTGCAAGGAAAAATGTAAGAGAATACGTTGAGCAATTTGGGGTGCGGTTAAACCAATTTCCTGGATAATATCTGCATGGCTCCCTTGATCAAGAAAAATTTCTGGGATACCGAAATTTAATACTTGAATATTTGTATAGCCATTAGAAAGTAAAAAATGATTGATAACATTACCCATTCCCGAAGCGACAGAATGTTCTTCTAAAGTGACAATTTTTTGATGAGACATCAGCAATTTACAAATAAGATCTGCATCTAAAGGTTTTACAAAAATAGGGTCCATAATAGTAGGATGATAGCCTTGCTGTTGGAGAATCTCACGTACTTGAAAGGCTATAGTATTCATATGTCCTAAAGAAATAATTAAAATATCTTCACCTTCCGCTAGAATTTCTCCTTTCCCGGGAAAGCGGTAATTTAAAGGTTCTTCCCTATCTTCTGTAACCATATTAGGATAACGTATCGCAGCTGGATGGCCCCATATAGGTGCTGATTCCATCAGCTCGCGTAACATATGGCCATCACGAGGCTGACTGATGATCATATTGGGCATAGCATTTAAAAATGAAAGATCATAAATTCCATGATGAGTAGCGCCGTCGGGGCCTGAAATTCCACTTCTATCTACGGCAAAGATGACAGGGAGCTCTTGTAGACATACATCGTGAAAGACATTATCTAAAGCTCTTTGAAGAAAGGTCGCATAAATAGAGGCAAATACCTTCATTTTACGACCATATGCTAAGCCTCCACAATAAGTAATTGCATGAGATTCGGCAATTCCGACATCATGACAACGCTCAGGAAATTTCTTCATAAAGTCTTCTAAACATGAACCTGCAGACATAGCAGGTGTGACGGCCACTACACTCGGATCGTTTTCAGCCATCTTTAAAAGATGGCTTCCAAAAATTTTTGGAAAAGTAAGTTTGGCGGTTAATGCTGGTAAAAATTTACCTGTGCCTGGGTTGAAGGGCCGAGCTCCATGATAAGAAATGGGATTTTTAACGGCTTCTTCCATGCCTTGCCCTTTATTAGTTAATATATGGAGAAGGACAGGCCATTTTGCATCTTTAATTTCTTCAAAAACTTCTACCATTTTTTTGATATCATGGCCATCAATGGGACCGATATAAGAAAGTCCGTAATGCTCAAAGAAAGCCGCAGGGCTTACTAAATTTTTCATTGATTCAGTAATTTTATGGCTCTGTTTGGCCAAAAAAGGTCCATAGCTAGGGATTTTTGAAACCAGAGTATCTAGCTCTTGATAAATCTTATCGGTAGTTGGGTTGCTAAGTAAACGACTTAAAATTCGCGTAATAGCGCCTACATTTTTAGAGATGGACATTTCATTGTCATTTAAGATCACAATAAAACGTTTTAAATCTCGAGGAATATTATTTAATGCTTCTAAAGATAAGCCGCAGGTAAGGGTAGCGTCGCCAATAATAGGGAGGATATACTCAGAACGCTTGGTTAGATCGCGGTTTTTTGCCAGCCCCAAACCTAAGGATAGCGCGGTACCAGCATGTCCTGCATAAAAGTGATCATGGGGGGATTCTTTAGGATGGCTAAAGCCGCACAATCCTTTGTACTGGCGGATGGTGGGAAATAGTTGATTGCGTCCCGTTAAAATTTTGTGCGTGTAGGTCTGGTGGCTTACATCCCATAAAAATTTGTCCACAGGGGAAGAAAATGCTTTATGTAAGGCAAGAGTTAGTTCAATAGCTCCTAAATTGGAAGCAAGATGCCCTCCATTAATTGACATGACCTCAATAATACGCCGTCTGATCTCATCTGCAAGCGTGTTTAAGGCGGCTAAAGGAAGCGGTTTTATGTCTTCGGGGGATTGAATTGTCTCCAGGATAGTCGTGCTCATTTTATTGTTTCTTTCCTTACTATGAATTAAATTCTTGCGTGAGTGGCTTTTTATCTGGATCTAATACTACCTCACCATTACGATTTTTCACTAATATTTCAATTTTACGCTCTGCTTCTAATAGCCTCTTTTGGCAGCTAGAAATAAGCCTATCGGCTTCTTCATATAGCTTTAATGATTCATCTAAGCTAATTGCCCCTGAATTCATTTTCTCTAAAATTTCTTCCAGCCGTACAAAAGCGGCTTCAAAGCTAAGGTCTTTTTCATTCACTGGCTTTAATTTCCTTTACAGTTGAAAGAACTTCCCCATCTGATAAATATATCCGAAGGTCTTGATTCTTATGGATGTTAGTTACGGAAGTTATAACTGAATCATCCTTTTCAGAAAAGAGAATAGAATAACCTTTGGTTAAAAGGTTTTTAGGATTGATTAGGTGCAAAGCTACTGAAATACTTTCTAATTGCTCTTTTTTGGAATCTATAATATGCCTTATTTGATGGTAAATATTTTTATCCCAATATTTTATTTTCTCTTGCAAGTATACAATTTGAGATGAAGGTTTGAGAGTTTGCAGCCTTTTATTAGAAGCTTCTAAGATAAGGCGAAGACTAAAAATTTTTTGCTTGATTAAATAATCGAGCTGCTGACGGTTATCATCCAGCCTTTGGATCCACGGTCCTAACAGATAATAAGGCGAAGAAAGCATCGGCTGCTTAAGAAATGCGCTTAAGTGTTGCCTGGATTGAAGCACTTTGTGAGAAATGTTTTGCGTAAGCCTTTTTTTTATTTGTTCTAAGTGTTTAAGTTGCTCAAGTTTATCAGCAATGACGATTTCTGCAGCTGCAGAAGGCGTAGGAGCGCGAACATCAGCAACATAATCGGCAATGCAATGATCTGTCTCGTGTCCTACTGCAGAAATAATGGGGATTTGGCTATAAAAAATTGCTTCCGCTACAATTTCTTGGTTAAAGCACCACAAATCTTCAATACTTCCCCCTCCTCGGCCTACAATTATTACATCTACTAAATTATGCTCATTAAAAAAATGGATCGCTTGGGCGATTTCCTGTGCTGCTTCTTCGCCTTGAACTCGCACCGGATTAATAAGAAGGTTAAGCCCTCCCGAACGTCTTGTTAAAATGTTTAGAATATCTTGAATAGCTGCTCCTGTAGGACTAGTAATTATACCTATACGATTAGGCATGCAAGGAAGGGACTTTTTATGCTCTTTTTTAAACCATCCAAAGCGATGAATTTTTTGTTTTAGTTCTTCTAGCTTTATCAATAACTCTCCCAGGCCTACTGGCTTCATCTCATAGATCACAATCTGATAATTTCCTCGTGTAGGATAGACATTAATTGCCCCCCTAACTAAAACTTGCATACCGTCTTTGGGAGGGGATCGCAATAAAGCAGCTTCTTGCCGCCAGATGATAGCGTTGATCTGCGCATGGGCATCCTTAAGAGAGAAATATATATGCCCAGAAGAATGAGGTTTACAGTTGCTAATTTCTCCTTGTAACCATACATTGGGGAAAGTGCCTTCTAAAGACAGTTTGATTGCCTGAGTCAATTGGGTGACAGATAAAACTACTGGTTCTGAGGTGGGGAGATTCATGGAAATGAAATTTATATCCTATTTTTTCTTAAGGTAATATAGAGTATAAAGAAGTTTGTATTTAAGAGAAAAGAGAGGCTAGGTAATTTTATCTCTCCCTTCGTGGTTTGGCTATAAAATGTTGTGTATGCTAGAAAAAGAAAAGTGCATTCAAGAGCAAAAAAGAAACTTAATAAACCTCATTAAGTTAAAAAGATTGGTGGTAGAATAAAGTATATGATTATTCATTTTCCTTAAATTGTGTGCCTTATACTATTCCTCTTAAGATGAAGCAAAACATTCGTAGGCATGGCTTGCTTTTTAGGTAGAAAAAATGATAATATCACTTTTAAAAAAAGGAAATTCATGACGTCCGCAAGCCGTCCAGTAGTCATTGCTGGCAATTGGAAAATGTATAAAACAATTGAGGAGGCTATAGCTTTTATTCAAGAGCTAGTGTCACTACTTAATACCCCTCAAGCCCAAATTTATTTAGCGGTACCTTTTACTGCTATTAAAGCAACTTCAGAAGCAGCAAAAGATACTGTTTTAGTCGTGGGAGCCCAAAACATAAATGATGCATCTGAAGGGGCTTTTACCGGGGAAATTGCCGGGAAAATGCTAAAAGATGCAGGGGCCGAATTTGTGATCGTAGGTCACTCCGAGCGGCGGCGCCTTTTCCATGAAACAGATGTCCTTATCAATAAAAAGGTTAAAAGGGCTTTACAGGATAATTTACAAGTAATTTTTTGCGTGGGTGAATCAAAAAAAGAGAGAGAGGCGCAACAGACTCATGAAGTGCTGGCTAGACAGCTCAAAGAGGGGCTGACGGATATTTCAGCAGAACAGCTCAAACATATTATTATAGCCTACGAGCCTATATGGGCTATAGGTATGCCTCAACCCGCAGGAGTTGAAACTGCCCAAGAAGCGCAAGCATTTTGCCGCCAGTTAATAAAAGAAGGCTGGGGTGAAAAAGCTGCTGAGCAGATTATTATTCAGTACGGGGGAGCGGTGAAACCAGAAAATGCAAAAAAATTTTTAGAGCAGCCCGATGTTGATGGTTTACTGGTAGGGGGAGCTTCTCTTTCAGCAAAAGATTTTGCTCAAATTATTAATTGTTATAACTCTATTTATGAAGAAGGGATGATTAAATGACATTTTTATATTACACCACTATGGTTTTTTTCATGATGCTATGTGCTTTATTGTGCTTTGTCATTTTGATCCAAGAAAGCAAAAGCTCAGGGCTAGGAGCCTCTTTTGGGGGGGAAGCAAGCGAATCATTATTTGGAACATCTACCGCTGACGTTTTGAAAAAATTTACTGCTTGGCTAGCCGTAATCTTTTTTGCTGCTTGTATTATTCTCTCTTTATGGACTAATGCCATAGGCCGTGCCAAGCAGGTGCCAAGCGTGCCATTTACCCTAGAAAACACCGAAGCTCATTAATATAAAAAGCTTCATGCATAAAGTTTATAAACTTTATGCATGCTTTCATATCTCTTGATTAATCTGCTTTATCGACTGATCAATCCATTTAATCTGCCGCAAGGGGGCAGCCATAAGGACACCGAAAACTGCTCCTGCCACTAGGCAAGTCGCTGCGATGAAAATAATTTTGGAGGCGACTAAAGTGACCAGAGCGATAATTGCTACTAAGCTTGCTAGATTCGACACCAGGCTAGAATCATGATATTGTTCAATCTTACTGTAATAAAGCCGTATATTATAAAGAGAATTTCTACGTAAATTATTATTTACATTTACTTCTCGAAGTTCTTTGTCAAGGGTCTTGAGGATATATTTGGTAACAAATTTGCCTATAAGAGGAGTGAGTGATAAAATTTTAAAATTTAGCTGAGTTTGAAAAAGAGGTTTGTTATTCAGCAAGGCAGGACGATGGGTTGTATCCATTCCGTCACGTATAGTGTCTGGGGAAAACATTTTTACTCCTGCCTTGATCAGTTTTAACAATTTTTGCAAAGGACACACTTCAAAAAACTACCTCTATAGGTGTTTTAGAGAAAAAGGAGGTCTTAGCTTTTATAAAAATTGCTTATTCGATAAAGAGCTAAATTTTGCCTTTTTGCAAAGTTTTAATAGGAGAAAAGGGAGCAGTTTTTTAGCTTTCTCTTATGAACAACCTTGTAGAATTTATGATAGCGCCTTGGAGGCGGAGCAATTTTATAAAAGTACAGGCTTTTGAAAGCCAGCTAAAATATATAAAATTTAGCTTTTAAAAGAATATTTCCTTTTAATTTCTCGAAGTTTAGATTCTATATTCTGACGGTCTGTTCGGCTTGCCATGCGATCAATAAATAATTTTCCATTGAGATGATCATTTTCGTGTAAAATGCAGCGAGCTTCATAACCTACAAATTCTTCGGTAAATGTTTTGGCATCTAAATCCATCGCTTGTACCACAATTTTTAGAGGGCGCGTAACTAACCCTGAAACTTTAGGAATAGAAAGACAGCCCTCTGGTAATGTGTCGCTCTCTTCGCTATAGGAAAGAATTTTAGGATTAATAAAAATTCTTTCCACTCCAGGAAGGCTAGTCTCATCATTGATATAAGTAGGGACGCAGGTAACAAATATAGCAATAGATTGGCGGACTTGAGGGCCTGCCAACCCAATGCCTTTTTCTGCATACATCGTATCTAACATATTGGCTGCAAGCTGGCGTAAATCAGAATTAATTTCTTTAATGGTCTCCGTTTTTTTACGAAGAATAGGATCTCCATAGTAGGCAAGCTGTAAAATCATAAAAGCTGTGAATAAAAGTGATAATAATAAGGGAAGATAACTCACTACAATTTTTTTTGCAATCCTAATTGCTAGGTTAATAACCATAAAATGAAAAGTTTTCTCTTTATTAAGAGGTGCATAATATTTTCTACCTGTAAAATTTAAATCGATCTACCCTATCAAACTTTTTCTTAATAAGATGCTTTAAAGCAACCTGGGGGGAAGTTAGAAAGCCAGAACCTATCTTTCTATCAATTCTTTATCGCGATTAGCTCAAATCAGCTTGCCTACCCTCATCAAACTCTTTCACTTAATTACTCAACCAAAAAGCTAGCTTTTTTCTAGCGGTTTGGGCTTAATTAATCACATATTTATTAATTTTTCATTATAATCTTATATTTAACTATTATAGTTTTTTTGCAAATTATACGTTTTTCATCTACTCTTTATGCACTCACGTACTTTATAAAGCCCCTTTTGTTAAGCATAGGCGGATCTTTCAGAAGGTTGGGTATGCAGGCTAAATTTTTTAAAGCGTAGTATAATAATTTATAAATTATTAAATCCAGCTAGCTGCTTTTAAAGGATACTTTAACTAATGTCTCTTGATTAGATTAAAAAAATAAAGAGGCTAAGAAGGAAAATATAAAAATCATTGAAGAGAAATACATTATCCACTAAATTAGGAAGAAAAATATTTTGCTGGTTTGTTTTTGTAATAAAATCCATGTTAAATTTTGTTTTATAAAATAATTTAAATTGATTTGTTAAAATTTAGCTTTATTTATTTTTTTAATATAAAATATAATAATTATTAAATAAAAAAGAGGAGATAATATGCTGCATGGTTCTACCCCTAATTCTCCTGTATCCAATATTCATAAATTTTTTGATTATATTCCTATTGTAAGCATAGGATCAGCGATTGCTCACTTTGCTATCCTCTTATTTGAAAAGTTTTCGACAAAAAAAAATGGGTCTAACGCTCCATTAAGTGAGCGCGATATCCAGGTTATTTCTTCAGATAGCTGGGGGCACGGAACAAGAGGTTTACTAGACTTCGTGCCTATTGTAGGAAATATTATTCTTGGTATCCATGACTTTTGCCATAAAAATCATGAAGTTAAGCGCGAGCAAAAATTGCCTACCTCATCGGACTCTTATATTACTTCCACGTTGGATACAATAAGCAGGACAGAAGAGCTTTTTAAGAGTAAAATTGCCCAACTTGAAGGGGCTTTAAAGAATAAAGAAGCTCTTATTCAGCAACAAAATATAGTAATTAGAAGTCACGAGCAAACAATAGAAAAATTAGACAATCAACTAGCTGCAGCAAAAGATGAAAATAGAAAGCTAAGTAAAAAAATTGAAAAGATTAGAAGAAAAAATGAAAATCTTATTAGCGAGAAAGAGAAGCTTCAACTTTTGATAGAGAATAAAAATAATGAACTTACAGGTGCCGCAAATATCTATCAAACTTCGCAAGAGGAATTGCAACAAGCCTATGCCAATTTGGCAGAGGCAAGAAAAGCTCTAGCTCAACAGCAAACATTTGCTCAACAACATCCTAGCATTGGTTCAACGGAAGACTTGGAGAAATTAAATCAGGATTTGCATCGACAACAAAAATTAGTGGAAGAATTGGAAAGAAAAGCAAATTCTATACGACAAAATTTAGAGAACGCTGAAAAAGAAAAAAATGATCTGATTCAGCAGTTGCAGCATACGCAAGAGAGCTTGCAGCGCAAAGAAACCGTCCTTGAAGCAGCAACTAGAGCTTCGCAACTGGCTCATGAAAGCTTAGCAAATGCTCAAAAAACGGTAGAAAGTACGCAAATAGAAAATAGCGAGCTAAAGCATCAAATAATGAATCTTACAAGTCATTTGAAAGCTCGTGAGCAACAAAACCTGAAGTTACAGCAGAGGATTGATGAGCTAGAGCTAAATAAGCAAGAAGCCATGGATCTAAGAAAAAAGCTTGCCAGCCAGGAAAGCTTTATGAGCGAATTTTTAAAAGAAGAGCATCAAGCACGTGAGGGTCTTAGAAGTAAATTATCACAGGCCCAAGCGTCGATAGGAGAACATGTAGCTCAAATTGAGCAGCTGAAGTTAAAATATAAGGATTTAAAAAGTAAATATCAGACTTTAAATGATGAACTACCTTTAAAACAAGAATTAGAAGCGCTAGAGCGTAAGTTAGCAGAAATTATAGTACAAAGAGACCATTTGCTAGAGCAAATTGAATTCGTCAAATTTGCTCAGACGCTTCCTTCTTTAGATAGATCTATAAATCTTAGTAGGTCTATACATTCAGCGGGTAATATTTCTCCTGATCATATCTCTCAAGTGACAGATTCCGGAGAAATGGCAGAATGGACTTTAATTGCGGTTAAAGAAAAAACAGAAGATGAAGGAATAAATTTTGCTGGTAAATTCCCCTCGCGTTATAAAAGGGAAAATATTGATACCTATATTCAACAGGTTCTGACAGCAGGCAATCATGCCGCAGATGATCTTGCAAAACGGATACAGGAAATACTTAACTCTGAAATTCCTCCTGCTTTTCTTTCTGAATTAATCTTAAATTTTAATGAGCAGATACGACAAAAAGCTCTTTTAATCCACGAAAAATTAGGCATTAACAGCGATAACATCGAGCAATTCATTAAACCGAATGATCCTATTGTGGGGAAAGGAAAAAGGCTTGCGAAAGAATATGAAAACGAGATAATGAATGCGTTACAGAATGCATGTAGGCAGGCTGCTGAAAAATGGCCTTTGCATAATAAAGATCTCCTTTCTTTAACGGACGAATGCTTTAAAATTTATCAAAACGCCTATTTTCAAGGGGTGGTACATTTTAACCATTGGTGGAGAGAAATGTACGATAAAACAATCAATTTTAGTAAGGAGGAGCTCGGCTCAGCTCAAGTGCAGCTAACAGCTGTGGGGGAACCTTATAGCTCAGCGGCCCCGCGCAATCGCCAAGATACTCAAAACCCTGCTGTCCCTAACTTCTTTAGAACAACCTACCTTCCTTATCTATCCTCTCCTACCTCGGGCATGAGAGCGATCAAAATGGACAATGTGACTCGTTCGGCTATTCCGGTGGAGTTTGACCAGACAAACAAAGAAATTCGCGAGCAAATTAATAGGCAAATTATAAAAAAAATACTAGAAGAACATGCGTTAGAATATTTAAAAAAACATTCTGGGCAAGCAAGCGATGAAACTCCTATAAAATTAGATTTTGTAGCCGTCACTTTATTATCTCCCTCATCAGTATTAGATTGGGCTAACTATTTTGGAAAATTGGCTAACGCAGATAATGAAGCCATGCTTCTAAAAGAAGCAAAAGGGGCTTACGAGTATTGGCATGGAAAATCTTTAGTCGTAGAAGGCCAAAATTTTCAATTTCAAATTACCTATATGAACATACCCTGCAATGACCTTTATTTTAAATCTTTAGAATGGTCAACGCAGGCTTATGCGCTAGAACGGGAGGCCAATCAAATAGCTATAAAACACCTAGCGCAAAAAGTCTTAGAATATGAACGAGCTGTGAAAAAAGAAATGAAGGAGAATAATACTTCTCCTAATTTAAAAGCAAAAATAATGAAAGTTAAAATCTTACAAAAACTTTTGAAAGATGTAGAATTTATATTAAATATCCCTGAAGGTAAAAAATTAGAAGCTTTTGGTAATAATTATTATGCTCTAGCCTCTCGGGTACTTATGCTAACTAGCTTAGTAAGCGATGGGGTACACTTTGGATGTCGAAGTGGCAAGGATCGTACGGGCTTAGCTAATCTGGAGGTAGACAAATTACTACAACTTACTCATGCATTAGAAGATTATCCTTCATTAGAGGCAGAGGTGAATGAGCCTAAAATAAGGGCTATGGCTAAAGAGATAGGACATCAGCTATATATAGATTCAGGCAATCTTGATGTAATTCCTGAGGCAAATTTAGGATGTCCTTTGGGAATGAATATAGGAGTTTGTGCCAATCCAGGAGACAAAGAAGCTAAAGAATATGCTCTTGCAGGGGCAAAAGCTTTTGTACGTCCAGGCCATTAATCTAAAAAAATTATACAAGCTTGATTATCAAATTGTTAAACTTGTATTTACATAGATTGTTTTAAATTAATTTTTTAATGACCTGAGCCATAAGAAGAAAAGAGCATATTTTTTTGCTGAACTTTAAATTTTTCTTTATTAAATTAACTAGCAGTAAAAAATTTGGCCTTGGTATTTCTCAAAATCCTCTTAAGGAAAGTTAATGAAAATGAAGAATGTTTTTTAATCTACCGGGATAGTTAATTACAAAAGTAAAGAGGCCTGTAGAAATACATGTTCAGTAGCTTTTTACTGCACAACGAAGGAGCTAAAAAATAAAAACTAGGGGAAAAAAGAAAGCTTATAAATGTGGGAATAATAAATTAAGAGCTGTAATAAAAGAGAGCATGCCCGTCAGCTTCGCTGAGCCTAGGATTGAAATAGGGCTGGAAGATAAAGCTAGGACTGGAGTAGGAGAGGTTTCCTTTAGTAGATTACTCTTTCTCATTTAGAGGAGGAGAAGATTCAACGGGTTTGATACGCACTTTTTCTACTGAGCGCTCGCTAGATTCTAAAATCTCTAGCTCAAAATTATTATGATGGATGATAAAATTCGTAGAGGGAATGGCGCCAGCCACATGGAATACATAGCCGCCCACGGTATCATATTCTTCTTCCTGGGGAATTTGAATGCCAAGCTGCGCCTCTACATCGAAAATGCTCATTTTAGCATCAATAATCCAGGAGCCGTCCGCTAATTGTTTAACAGTTTCTTCTTCTTGATCATATTCATCTGCAATTTCTCCTACAATTTCTTCCAATATATCTTCTATAGTGATGACCCCTTCCGTGCTCCCATATTCATCAACCACAATAGCAAAATGAACTTGTTTTTGGCGAAATTCTTGTAAAAGATTGGAAATTTTCTTTGTCTCCGGAGTATACAAAATGCTTTTTTGTATAGCTTCAATTGGTGTATCTAGAATCTTAGGATCTTTTTTTTCCTCATATTCCATGTATTTTTTCAAAATATCCTTATACATAAGTACTCCTACGATATTGTCCAATGAATGGCGATACACAGGCGTACGGCTATACCCTTCATGTTGCAAAAGCTGGGCTGCTTCTTTGATAGATGTGTCTGCGGATAAGCTAAACATATTGAGGCGGGGCACCATCACTTCACGAGCGCAGCGTTCCTTAAAAGTTAACACAGATTCTATAAGCTTTTTATCAAGAGGATTGAGGATGGGACTAACTTCTGCTTCCTGAATTAATTCAATAATTTCTTTTTTAGCTTGAGCACTAGGTACCTGTGTTGAATCGAAGTATAAATCATAAGATCTTAAATGGGAGATTCTTAGAAAAATAAAGGCTAGAGGAAACGCAAGGAAAAAGTAAACAGATGAAAAAGAAAGCCCTATTTTGAGAGCCTTTTCCGGTAGATGTGTACCTAATAATCTTGGTAGGTAATCCCCCAAAACAAAAGAGGCTAGGATTAAAATGAGAAGGCTTATAACTATCCATGATGCATTCAGGTAATGAGGCCTTTGGTGAAGGGAGGCAAAGAGGCTCGTCTGCAAAAGAAAAATAATGCCGCACGCTGTATAACCAAAACGCACTAAGTTCTGTGCACAAATTGCTGTGAAAAATAGGCTTTCGTATTCATGATGTGGAAAAAAAATATGATGAAAGGATCTGTACAAAAAAAAAGAATCCATCGCTTTGATTTGCTTTTGAGCATCTTTTTTATGCATACGACGGAAAGAGCTAATCACTGCTGTGAGAAGAAAAGATCCGATGAGGAAGAAAAGTGTTAAAAAGAACATCCAAATGAGAAACAACTATCTCTCCTTTATTATCTATTTAGGTAATAGTAACAGATTAAGTTTCTTTAAGTTAATCATGTGTTTTTTTTCTGCTTTTCGCATAATCAGCTTTTTCTTTCTTTCCGTATCCTCGTATCCCATCAAATGAAGCAGCCCATGCACAATATATAGAGTACATTCTTCGTAAGGATCGCCTAAATGTTTTTTAGCATATTCAAATGCAGTTTGAGGGCAAACAAAAATTTCTCCTAAAATTCTATATTTCTCCGGAGCTTCTCCATGATCATTCGTATCCATAGGGAAAGAGATACAGTCAGTTATCGAGGGATCATCAAAATATTGCTGATGTAGCTTAGAAATTACAAGAGGTGTTACAAAATATATAGATAGCTCATCACACCTTTGGTTTTCTAGCTTAATAACAGCATCAGCAATTTTTTTGACTAACCGAAGAGAAAAAGAAAAGTTTTTTTGCTTATTGTAGACGTGTATTTGCACAAAGATAATAAATGGGTTAAAAGCTAATTTGTTAACAGAAAGACCTATCGAATGCAAGGGAAAGAATAAAAAACTTTTAAAAGATGGAAAGCCAGGAGCCTGTAGTGGCTCCGTAACTCTTCTAAAGAACTGGTGTTTTAGGTAAACCTGTTATGCGAGTTTTCTTTTCCGCATCCCAGCGTCCTAATTTTTTTAATACATCGATTCTTTCAAATCTTTTTAAAACGTTACGTTTGGTGGCCCCTTTGTTGGCTTTTCCAAAGCTTGGATGTCTTGACATAACTCGATCCTTAGATTACTTAATTTTTGGAATAAAAGCTTGTTTGGCAATCGTGCCTTCCAAAGCATTTGAGTGAGATTTAAATCCCTCTTTCAAATTTTCTTTACGGGGTCCAGTTTTTTTAGCAGGAGGGCTAGGCTTGCGGTGGGATTTGCTGCGTCTTTCTGCTTGTTTACTAATACGAACCATTTTATACTCCTAAAGTCATAAAGCAAGCTGATTATAAGGATTTAAGCCAATTGATGCAAGTAAAATGAAAATTTAGAGGGATAGAAAGCTTATAGACGATTATTTCACTTGATAATAAATGCAAAATTCAATTAAAATTTATTATAAATAATATAAGTGTCTAGACTAAATTAACCAAAATATAAAGATACATGAAAGGCCCTGTAGCGCGCGACAGTATAGGAAGGTGTACGCCAGGCAATGATCTCTATGCCATGATCCGTAATCCTACGGCAAGGGTAGCGCCCGTGGTAAAGCCCGTAGATACAATAAGATCTTCTCGTTTGCGTCTTGAAAGAGAAGCAACGGCTAAGATTGGCAAATTTATGCAGAATTTTCTAGTGGTTGCACGCGCAGGCAAATACATCTTTTTGGCATTCACTTTACCTCCTTATTTATTGCTATACGGATTACCTAAATGGATGGTTGAAAATACTGTCCCTCTTTTATTTTATTTCTCCTTAAAACCTTTCCAAATGATGCATCACAAGCTAAGGCACACACTTAAAAGTCATGAAACTAGCAAGAATGCTATTCATAATATGAAAAATCTTTTTTCGCATGCCTTTAAGCATACTATAGAATATATCCAATGGATCCAACGTACAAGCCAGGCTTTGTTTGTACATCTGAAACATTCTATGGTTGCTTTAAGCTATCGTTTGTTGCAGCCTTATTTGCCTATCATGCAAAGAAGCATTCAAACCGCGGAAGCAGTTACAAAAATGCTCTTACAAAAGACTTATCAGCGAGGCGATAAGCAGGTAGAAATGGCCCGCCAATTTGCATCATTGATGTGGAAAATAGTTAAAGAAGAGTTTTCTGGCTCTCTTAATCTTTATATCAATGATTTAAAGGTTAGATTTAATGCCTTTAAGAAATATTTAAAAAAGCAGATAGAAAAACCTCGCCTGGAAATCCAGAGGTTTAACGATAACCTAATCCATCAGCTAAAGCGCATCAATGAGACGCTACAAACTTTAGGACTAAAGATTTCTAAACATGTAGAAATAATGGCTTCAACTGTGGTCAATGTGACTCTTCCCTTTATTGGATGGGCTAGGCCGCAAATCCAATGGAGCGTCAATCTTTTCCAAAGCGGCAGGGCAAAGTTAAACCACCATTTGACACACTTAAGTAGTATTATTCAAAACTTAACCTTATCGGCTTTAAAAGCATCGCGCTTTAGCCAACATCTGATGGGGAATTGGGCAAAAGATGTTTTTAAAATAATAGTTCCTCGCTTTATTAAGCAATTTTCTAATCCTAAAGGCGGGTTTAAGCAAAAAAGGCAACAAATGCTAGAATTTTTTTTAGGGAAAGTGAAGAAGATTCAGGGAGGGGCCAAACAATTGTTAAGTAGTGCTTTAGAAGCCTCTAAAAAAAGTTTGTTTAAGCTTTTGCAAAAATTTTACACGTTTATCTTCTTAATCGGTAAGCAGCTTAAAGAATTGCCCATGCGGCTTACTAAAGCAATTTTCAGCGGTTATCTTTTTGCCTGCAATTCTTTTGTTCAGATCAATCATCTTATGCGCTGGTTTTTTATCTTAAGTTACGTGCTCGTACGTTTAGCATGGCAAGAATTGCGTGAGATAGCAGGACGTATTTTCGAAAGTGATAGCTTTAAGAAAATTTAGTTTCTTAAAAAACATTATATTTATTCGGCTTCTGCTACTAAACTCCACCCTTCCTCCTAGGGGTTTACTTTTCAAAATTAATTTAATCTATTGATTTTTCAGTGTTTCAGCAAAATGGGCGGAATCATGGATAAAATATGAAGGCATGCTTGCTCTTTGGCTTTTTATTAGTAAGTAAGCAGATCTGCATAGGCTATTATTTATTCCTAATATCTCCTGCTTTGTGAAATTCTTCTTTTAGCATAAGCTTTAAACATCTATCAAATAACAAGTAGGGCTTTGACTTTTAAGAGGGTTGAAAATTTAATTCTATCCTTAGTGAAAGAAATGTCTAGAGCTTCTTAAGAAGCTTTAGCGATCATTCAGCAAATGGGGCAATTGAAATAGGAAGGAGTTCTTTCCTAGAAGCTTTAACGTCGGTCTAGCTTTAGCCAATCATACTTTTATCCCATTTTTTCCCTATTGTTATGGTATGCAAGCCCAATTTAAAGATGATATCCAATATATAAGCCCTCCTATAAGGCCAGAAGGGGAGGAGGCTTAAGTAGCTTCATAGAGAAATTTCAGAAAAGAGTATGTAACATCCACTTTTTTAAGTTATCGTTTTAGAAATTTGAATTGCTTATAGAAAGTTAGCAAAAATTTGTGCAAACTTTTTTGATTGCTATCTTGTACGGGTAGCTGAAAAAAAGAGCTTAATAAGTTTTCTTCAAGTACTATGAGTGTTGCATGTTAATGGGGCCATGAGCAACTTACGAAGCAGAGTTTAAGTTAATAATCAGTCATCTTTGCCTTCATAAGGGTTTAGGCATGCAATGAATAAAGCATTTAATCAATGCAGCATGCCCAGAGGGTGGTCATACAATTACAGCAACGATTCTTTTGGAAACAGACAAATGATTCATGTCTATCAGAAAATAGCTTTTATTAAGCAGACAGAGAGCTTAGCCATCCATCTACATATTACAGGACTAACTACTTAGCAAGGATTTTATATGAAAAAAATTGTTTCATTAATTGTAAACAGCGTAGCTATCTTTATTACTGCTAATCTTTTACCTGGCATTCGCCTTCCAAATTTTAGAAATGCTCTAGGTGTTGCTCTAGCCTTAGGGCTTATCAATACTTTTGTTCGCCCTCTTTTATTAATTTTAACTTTTCCTCTTACAATCTTAACATTAGGCTTATCCACCTTATTTGTTTCCGCTTTTTGCGTTATGTTAGCTTCTTGGATAGTTCCAGGGTTTTTTGTAAATGACGCGTTTTCGGCGCTAGCTTTTGCTGTGGTAGTGGCTATTATCAATACTTTTATTAGCTTTTTTATAAAAAAGGGGTAATGATTGGTTAGTTTTAAAAGAGACAACTTCACCTACTATCTATGAAAAACAAGAGAAGATAGATAAATGAAACCCTAAGCTGCGGGCTTCTTGATTGGATAGCCAAAAGAATTGTTTTCTATATTTGGTGATTTTTCTATGTGAAACATAGCTAGCTTTAAGGCATTTCCCTAAGAAAAAGCGAATAATGTAGTGGATAAGGCTTCTTAAAATACTCTCTAAATAATTAGATAAAAATTTGACATGGGGATGAACAAGGCAATGAGCTCATATCTAATAGAGGCATGAATAAATTAACACGCTTTTAATCAGCCCTTTATGCAATCGTGTCTTTAAGGAGAGAGCGAGATTTCGAAGAGGAGCTCCTCTTAAACGGCTTGGGGGGAATCTATAAAATTGTTTCTTGCTTGGCTGGAAAAGGATTGATCAAGTTTGTTTACTGGCAAGAAATTGCCAACGCTCATAAAGTTTTTCCAACTCTGCTTGCACCTGATTTAATTCAATACAGCTTTTCTGTAGCAAGTTAGCATCCGAAGCACTTTCTATGTCTTCATGAAGTTTTTTTTCTTGACCCTCGTATTTAATGATGCTCGCTTCTATTTGCTCTAATTCATATTTTTCTTTGTAGGATAGTTTAGGTATTAAAGGCTCAGTTTTATCATGAGCTTTCTCAGCTGGCTTTTCTTTTTTAAGGCTATCGAGAGTATCAAATTTAGCTTTATATTTTTCCCATTGAGAATAGTCAGCAAAAAGCTGAATAGGCTCCTTTAACCCTAATCCTAAAACCACATTGCAAACTTTATCCATCATGTAGCGATCGTGTGTAATAAGAACTATCGCACCAGTAAATTCACATAGACTTTCTTCCAAGACTTCAAGAGTAGGTATATCCAAATCATTGGTAGGTTCATCGAGCAATAATATATCTGCCGGCTGTAGCATTAAACGAGCAATCAATATACGAGCATTCTCTCCCCCGGATAATTGGCTAATAGGTAAATCTAAACGATCAGGAGAAAACAAAAAGCGCTTGCTCCAAGAATTGACATGAATATGTTGTCCCCGATAACTTACATATTCTCCGTTGGTTGCTAGAGCTTCTCTCAAAGTAAGGTGAGCAGGCATCTGAGAACGGTGTTGGTCAAAATAGACAATACGCAAGCCTTCTGCCAATTTAATTGTTCCTGCATCCGGTGGTATCATTCCTGCAAACATCTTTAATAATGTTGTCTTGCCGGTTCCATTAGCTCCAATGATTCCTAGGCGCATTCCAGGAGAAAGAGTAAGATCTAACTTAGAAAATAACAATTTATTATCCACAGATTTGGAGAGGTTTTTGGTAACGAGCAGCTTTTGGGTTAAACGGTCAGTAGAAGTAAAATTAATAAGAGAGCGTGTTTGCTTATTTCTTGTTTGAACATCTGCTAGCTCATCAATTAGCTTGCCTGCTTGTTGAATGCGAGCCTGGGCCTTAGTCGTGCGTGCTTTAGGAGATTGCTTTAGCCATTCCTGCTCATAACGTACTTTGGATGATAAAGATTTTTGGTACTGCGCCTGGCCACTTAAAAATTGTTCTCTCCTCAGTAGGAAGTCTTCATAATTGCCTACTGCCGTAAATAGCCCCTTAGGAAATTGAGCATTTAATTCAAACATGCGGGACGATATCTTGGCTAAAAAATATCTATCATGGCTTATTACCATAAAGGTCAGATTTTCCTGCTGGAGCAATTTTTCAAGCCATTGAATGCCTTCTAGATCTAAGTGGTTAGTAGGCTCGTCTAAAAGTAGTAATTGAGGATCGCAAATAAGCCCTTTGGCAATATCTAAGCGTTTTCTCCAACCTCCTGACAAAAGTTTAGCACTTTGTTGGATGTCTGGAAATCCAGTTTTACTCATAATAGATTCAATACGTATGGCTGCTTCATGAGGTGCTAAATGAGGATCATTAGAGTTTAAAGTTTCTCTTAGAATTTCATAAATTGATTGATCTGGATAAGAAGTCATTTGAGAGACATAAGCAATCCGTAAATTGCGTCTAATCGCTACTGTCCCTTCGTCGGCACTTTCTTTACCAGCCAAAATTTTCATAAAGGTAGATTTTCCAGCCCCATTGGGCCCAATAATTCCAATTTTATCTCCTTGAAAAATGCCGGCGGAGATACCTTTAAATAAATGATGAGTTCCAAAGGATTTACTTATATTGTCACAGTTAATATAAACGGTATTGCTCACGAGACGTCTGTAGGTTTTTTTATGACAAGTGTAGCTGCTTGCTTAACACAAAACAAGCAGTATTTAGATAAAAGCTAAAGTTAAAGCGCAAATGAAGCCAAAGCCTACTTTAAGTCCTACTAAAAAACTTTTGGTAAGCTTTAGGAAGCTTTTAAAATAGCTAATAAGAAGGTGTAGATTTTCAAGGTAAAAATAGCTTCCTTTAAAGGAGATAAGCTGCAAAAGATATTATCTAGCTATCCAAAAAGGAGATTTATGCCCTAGCTTTTAGAAAGAAAGTGATTAAAAATGTTGAAGAATTACACGAGGCTGTGGATTAATGAATGAATAGTATAATAATACGCCTTTAATCTATTCTTTTATCCAGTCTCATACTTTATAAAGCTCCTTTTGCTAAGCAGAGGGATATCTTTCAGAAGGTGGAGCATGCAGACTAAGTTTTTTAAAGTCTATAATGATAGAAATAGATAGGAAAAAAGTAGCGTTTTGGCAAGCGGCTTTCATAAACATTTTTAATGTAACTTGCCTTGCGCAAGAGAAGATGTTAGATCTAGATAAAGATGCGAGATAAGGTATAGCTGCAAGAAATAGTTTTTGCTATATAACTTAAGTTGGCTCCTTCCAGTATTTTCTAGAATACCTTAATGCTTGGAAAGGTAGCATGAGGGGGTTAAGAAGGGTAACCTTCTTAAGGTCTTATAGGAACGGATGCTTTGCTTTATAGTGGATTGATAAAAAATCCCTTTCATTAGAATTTTAAAGTCAGCCTCCTAAAATTGATAGAGTTTTAAGAAATTAATTTAATGGATAGTTGCCAGAAGGCTCTGTTACTAAAAAATGCTTTTATTAGTGCCTTTATTTTAATATAGCTGTGGTTAATTTTAAAAAACCTAAGCAAATTTTATGCTCTAGGGTTTAAGTAGCTTTATTAGGGAAACTTGTATGAAAACACAGACGATGGATGAAATTTTTTATTCAAGCTCTTCAGCTGCCAAAAAGCTATTGATTCCCTTATTCCAAGATAGTGTTTCGGCAGGTTTCCCTTCACCAGCAGAAAATTATATAGAAAAGCGTTTGGATTTAAACGAGCTGATGGTCAAGCATCCTGCAAGCACGTTTTTTGTACGGGTGCAAGGTGATTCTATGCGTGAAGCGGGGGTTTGTTCAGGAGATATTCTGGTGGTAGACCGAAGTTTAGCACCTTTAAGTGGCAAAATCATCGTAGCTATTGTAAATGGCGAATTTATGGTCAGACGCTATGTATTAGGGTCCCAAGGCATACAGCTAGTTTCAGCTCATCCATCCTCTTCGATTTTATACGTAAATGCTACTCTTGATTTTCAAGTATGGGGGGTGGTTACTTATGTCATCCATCGGCCGCAATAAACTTATGTATGCTTTGGTGGATTGTAATAATTTTTATGTTTCTTGTGAGAGAGTTTTCAATCCACATTTGATGGGAAAGCCGGTAGTAGTGCTCTCGAGCAATGATGGGTGTATTATAGCTCGTTCCAAAGAAGCTAAATTTTTAGGGATCTTAATGGGTGCTCCCGCTTTTGGGTATAGAGATTTATTTAGAAAATATGATGTAAAAGTTTTATCCTCTAATTATACTCTATATGGTGATATGTCTCATCGTGTGATGCGCACGTTGCAGCAATTTTCACCCGAAATAGATATATACTCTATCGATGAGGCTTTTTTAAGGGTAGATGCTGTAGATAAGGAAGCTTATTGCAGAGAAATTCAGCGCATCATCCTCCAACATACAGGGATACCCACATCTATTGGCCTAGCGCCTACCATGACTCTTGCTAAAATAGCCAATGATATGGCTAAAAGATATTCTGTTTGCCAAAATGTTTTTTCCATGGAAACTATGGAAGTGTGCGAAAAGGTGCTGCGCCAACTTTCTGTTGATGAGATTTGGGGGATTGGAAAGAAAATTTCCTCTTACCTCCATCGCCAGAATATACACACAGCCAGTGAGTTTAAAAATTCTGAGGACTTATGGATAAAAAAAAATCTTTCAGTCACAGGCTTACGAATAGCATGGGAACTGCGAGGAGTATCATGCCTATCTTTAAAAGAAGCTCCGGCATCTAAAAAATCCATCACTTGTTCACGCTCTTTTAGTAAAGCTGTTTCAGATTTAAATGAGTTGCTAGAAGCTATTTCAACGTATGTTTCCATAGCAGCTGAGAAATTGCGTAAACAGCAGAGCAAAGCTTCATTTATAGATGTATTTTTGATGACTAATAAGCATCATCAGTCTCCTTACTATTACAATAACATGCAAATTACTTTACCTCAACCTAGCGACTATACACCCAAAATGATCACTTATGCTAAGGAAGGTGTAACTCGCCTATTTCGCGAAGGTTTTTTATATAAAAAGACAGGTTTGACTCTGGGAGGTCTAGTATCAAAAGGTGATTATCAACTTGACCTTTTTGAAGAAAATCATTTTAGCAATAAAAAAGAGCAAGTCTTAATAAATCTAATAGATCAATTAAATCATCAATATGGCCGCCGAGTAATAAAAATGGCTGCAGAAGGCATTAAGCAGCCATGGAAAGCTAGGCAAGAAAATTGCTCTCCTCGTTATACTACCTGCTGGCAAGATATCTTAACTATACAGATATAAAATCTATCTTTCATCAGTTTTATCTTTTCCTATTGAACTAATTCCTCTCTCTCTACTATTTTTATTTTTTTTCATTAACCAAAATCAAAGAGGAAAACTAATGTTGTCATACGAAGATGGATTTTTAATCGTATGCGGCCTTTTAGCCTTGTTCTACGGAATTTTGACAATACGTTCTGTCTTATCCCTAAGCACAGGTAATGAAAGGATGCAAGAAATAGCAGCAGCTATTCAAGAGGGGGCTCGTGCCTATTTAAATCGTCAATATCAAACGATTGGTCTAGTGGGAATCTTAGTATTTGCACTTTTAACCTGGTTATTGGGTTGGTATGTAAGCGTGGGCTTTTTAATTGGAGCTGTTTTATCTGGGCTAACAGGCTATATTGGCATGAATATCTCTGTGCGAGCAAATGTTCGTACTACAGAAGCTGCAAAGCAAGGTCTTCAGCAAGCCTTAAATGTATCCTTCAAATCGGGAGCCATTACGGGTCTTTTGGTGGTTGGCTTTGGTTTAATAGGGACCGCAGGATATTACATTTTTTTAAAAAATTCTACCATTCCTGCTCGTGAACTTCTTGAATCTCTCGTCGCTTTAGGTTTTGGTGCTTCCTTGATTTCCATTTTTGCTCGCTTAGGAGGAGGAATTTTTACTAAAGGAGCAGACGTCGGTGCAGACTTAGTAGGAAAAATTGAGGCAGGTATTCCAGAAGATGATCCCCGTAATCCAGCTGTTATTGCTGATAATGTAGGGGATAATGTAGGGGATTGTGCAGGAATGGCAGCAGACCTTTTTGAGACATATGTAGTGACCATCGTAGGGACTATGCTTCTTGCTGGCATGTTTTTTCAAGATATTATCTTAGAAAAAATGATGTATTATCCTTTAGCTATTTGCGCAGTTTGCGTAATAGCTTCTATTATCGGGACATTTTTCGTACGTCTTGGAACTACTCATGATATTATGAAAGCTCTTTATAAAGGATTTTTTGCTACCGCAGTCTTTTCTGCCATGGCTATTGCAGGGTTGACTCATTGGCTGCTAGGCTTTGATATTGCTTATCAAGCAAACAATCATGTTTTTAATGGATTTAATCTTTTTTGTTGTGCGCTTACTGGTCTGGTGGTAACAGGTCTACTTATGTGGATTACAGAATATTATACTTTGACAAAGTATAGGCCTGTGAAAAGTATTGCAGAAGCATCTACAACAGGACATGGCACGAATGTTATCCAAGGCTTAGCTGTCTCTTTAGAGGCTACAGCCCTTCCAGTCGTGGTAATTTGTGCTGGTATTCTCGTCTCCTACTTGAATGCAGGCTTATTTGGGATTGGGGTGGCAGCTACAAGTATGTTAGCCTTAGCCGGAATGGTCGTTGCTTTGGATGCCTATGGTCCTGTGACAGATAATGCGGGAGGCATTGCAGAAATGAGTAATTTGCCAGAAGCTATTCGTAAAACTACAGATGCGCTTGATGCTGTGGGAAATACCACTAAAGCTGTAACAAAAGGTTATGCTATAGGTTCAGCTGGCTTTGCTGCACTTGTCCTTTTTGCCGCCTTTATACAAGACTTGGCTCACTATTTTCCTGAAAATATGGCGAGCTTCCATTTGCAAAACCCTTATACAGTAGTAGGTTTGTTTATCGGTGGCCTTCTTCCCTATCTATTCGGAGCTATGTGTATGATGGCTGTAGGCCGTGCAGCGGGCGCTGTAGTCGTAGAAGTACGCCGTCAATTCAAAGAGATCTCAGGAATTATGCAAGGAACTGCACGTCCGGATTATGGAAGAGCTGTCGACATGCTGACAAAAGCTGCAATCAAACAAATGATTGTTCCTTCCTTGCTGCCAGTATGCGCTCCTTTTCTAGTCTATTTTGTAATTCTATATGTTGCAGGGCAAAATGAAGCCTTTGTCACCCTAGGCGCAATGCTTCTTGGGGTAGTAGTGACAGGGCTTTTCGTAGGTTTATCTATGACCTCTGGTGGAGGCGCATGGGATAATGCTAAGAAGCTAATTGAAGAAGGAAATTATGGTGGAAAAGGTTCTCTTGCTCACCATGCTGCTATCACCGGGGATACTGTCGGCGATCCTTATAAAGACACGGCAGGTCCTGCAATTAATCCCATGATAAAAATTGTTAATATTGTCGCTCTTCTCTTGCTAGCTATTCTTGCAGCATGGAATTAACCATTTTTAATCTTTTTAGGATACCCCCTTTTATTAAAGGGGGGTTAATCTATTCTATGATTCATGCATCAAAATAGTATTGCAAATTATTTAATTAGTGGCTATTGTGCCATGGTCAACTACTGCTTTAGATTCAAACTCAAACGTTTGTGTGCTGAAATTTATTATAAATTGTATGATGGAGTAATAAATGATAAGTTGGCTTTTTTCCTTCTATGATTCTACTTATAGTTGTGCAGCTAGTTATGCAGCTGATTTCAGCAATTATGTAATGAGGATGAGGCTTTCTAGCTACTCTCTTAGTGCGCGGGTAGATAGGAGTGATGAAGCTTCAGAAAAAAATTCTGCAGGTTCCTTCGCTAAATCCAAATCTACAAGGTCCAAATCTCTACCCCCCTCGCGCCTCCATCGTCAAGATATTTCTCCTTCAGAAGTTTTATTATTAGGCGATGAAAGGGTTAATAAAATTGTCTATAGGATCCTTGAAGAATTGCATAATAACGTAAGAGTGGCGACGGGCCATCTAAAAGAGTATTCATTTCAGTCGATGTATGGAGCAAGAAGCAAAGATGAAGGACCTTTTCCTTTTGCAAATTTACATGAGCATACAGAGGGTGCTATACCACCCTGGGAGCTTGAAAAGTTAGTAAAAAAATATAATCTTTATTACGATGAAAACAAGAAGGTTTGGAGAAGGAAGAAGACGCCAACAAAAAATGGATTAGAAAGCCATGATATTACTAGACTTACCTGGCAAGAAATTGAAGAAAAGTATAGCATGCCGCTAGGTACATTTTTACACGAATTGTGCTGCGTGCCGGTTAACCAGCCCCTTCTTGAGCAATTATCTTTTAAGTTTAAAGAGGAATTTTTAAGTAGGAAATTTGATGCAACCTTTGGACCGATAGGCAGTATCTTAGATAGAATCCCTCTAAGTGAACAGCTTTTGATTATCTTATATCAAGCAGAGCTAAGCAATATTATTTATAATGAGCTCATGTTTGGCTTGTATGTAGTGCCTGTACCTAGCGTATTTATTGAAGAGGTGGAACTTCAAATTAAAGCTGATGAATATGAGCACATTGAAGAAATGCCCATTGATAAAATTGAGCAATTTATCGGATACCTTATTAACCCCAAACATACCCTAGATGTCTTACTAACGGATAGCGAAAAAAATAAGTTTAAAAGAAAGCTGCAAGGTAGGTGGAGAGATAAAGTAGGCCAAGATCCACAGAAAAAGATGGAGAATCTGGAAGAAGAGTGGAAAAGCTTGCTAAACATGACATACGTAGAAGCCTTCGAAAAAGTGATGAATGATGAGCTTGATCAAGCTGAACTAGATATTAATCAGCAGATTAATAGTCTATTAAAAAAACAGAAAATTAAACTGCGTCCGAATGTATTTGATGCCAGTAATCCCATTACTATTAAATTAATTTTTGAAGTTATGCGTCATTACTCGCTAGGTGAATTTTTTGCTTGGGCATTGGCAGCTTCGGCCTACATTGCAGCTGATGAAAAGGAACGAATAGTTGGCTTGACAGTGGATGGCCCTCAGAATACTGCCAATTCAATAAATAATTTTTATGATCAAATAGCTATTATTAAAGCCTTGCGTAAGCATTATCCTGCCGTTAAAGTTACCTATCATACTCTTGAATTTGCCAATTCGCATTATGATAGCATCCAAAAATATGTGAAAGATGAGCTTTCTAGTGTCTTAAAGGTATCTGAACGTATAGGGCATGGAACGATGATCGCGGATACAACAAATCTAATAAAAAATTTAAACCTTTTAAAAAGGAATAAATTGGTTGAAATATGCCTGACCACTGTACAAGCCACCACAGGTGTTAAAATAGAGGAAGTGCCTTTAAAAGCTTTCTTAGAACAAGGTATCGCCGTTAGCTTAAATACCGATGATCCTGCTATTGTAGACACTAACTTGCGGGAAGAATTAAGAAAAGCGATAAAATTAATAGGAATTTCTCCTGCAGACACCATTAACATGATGCGCAGTGCCATTCATTTTTCTTTCCTACCCGGTGAAAGCATTTATAATGCTGTGGAAGCAAGAACAAAGATCGATGGGCTGCTTGTAACCAAAATTTGGTACGATTTGAAGTTTCCCAGAGAACATGGTACTCGAGACCTAAGCAAAGTAAGTGCTAAAGAACTCAAGCTGTGGCAGCTGGAAGATGAATTACAAAGGTTCTGCCAATACATTTATAGTAATATGGACCCTTTATTTCAGCTGGGCTACATTAAAGAAGAGTCTCTTGATGATGAAGAAAGCTTTATTGAATAAACCTTTTAAAACAGCAGCTTGGCAACAAAGGGTAGAGGCCGTTGGCAAAACTTTTATAAAAAAGGCCATTTTGGTTAGTAGCTGCTTCAACAATAAGCTGTAGTTAAAAGGACTTAAAAATTAAGCGGCCTCCTAAATTATTAAAAGACCATGCATTGTAGGTTAATTTTATCAAAAGCTTCTGGTCTGCCTAACTTGCATCTAAGGAGTAAGAATCACTAAACATAAAATATTTCCCCACTTTGCAAGAAAATTTTGAAGCAAAGCTATGATTATCTTTTTGTTATTGTCTCGTCTGCTGCATTCAGTTTTTTAATTTCTTTATTCAAGCCAACCTTAGTAATTGTCAGTAATTCCCCCAAGCTCTTTGAATATTTCTTTTTGTACCCTCTATTTCAGCAGCTTTTTTTGCTAAATTGTGTCTAAACTAGGCAATGCTTAGCCAACAAGAGAGAGTATATTAGTAACCTCTAAAAAATTAACATTTTATGGCTTAAGCACTCTTACCATTTTATTGAATTTTACCTTAGGTCTTTTAGATGAAAGCACACCAGAATTAATCCTTAATTTAAACCCTAGAATGAGACATGATTTGACAGTTTTTCGTTCCCTTTAGCACAAATTAGATGATGAAGGAGATTAACTTGTGGAATGTGGGATTAACAAAGTTTAGATAAACTCTTTATGCCTACTCTGAAAGGTGATTAACCCTAGAAGCTGACTCTTTCCTTTTCTTAAGTGCTGCCCAAGGTTACTTTTAAAAGCCATCTAATCTGCTTTATAAGAAAAGCTTTAGAAAAGGCTAAAATCTAAGAAAGTTTTAAAGAGTAGACCAAGCTAAATTTCTTTGTTATGAAAAGCTTTTGTTATTCACGCCAAAGAGTTAAATGATAAGTAGTGCAAGCTTATTGGTTTAAAGGTCCGAGTGAATTACTCATGAAGGATTTGTCTTCCTTTTGCTAGCAACTTGCAAGGCGCATGTTAAAGTTATAAGGGGGTGCTAAAGACGATGTAGCCAAAATAATAGTGGAATAAAAAAAAGACTGTGATATACTAACTCTCACAGTTTAAGTCTTCTAAATAAGTGTTCGCCGTTTATAATATTTTCTAATTTGTTCTTTTAAGCTAATGATTTTACCTTTACCTATAAGGCAAAGAAAACTAGGTACCAAGGATAATTAAGAGAAAAGCTTACTAATTTTCAGAAGCTTAGGAAAAAAATAAAGAAAAAGGAAAATAGGAGTTGCGGAAATAATTCGATATTTTGTATGTTTACTGCTTCTTAAGTGAAAAGCTAAGAAGAAGAACAAAAAAGCGTGACCAGCGAGTGACGCAAAAAGCTATTTGACAGTGATAGAAAGACAATGTGCAAGCAAACATAAAGTTTGTGCGAAGATTAAAAGGCAACTTTTAATCTCGTAAATAGAATCAGAGATAAATAAATCATTTATCAAGTTTTCAAAGAATATATTTTTCTTGAGAATTTGATCTTGGT
>NZ_VJOT01000081.1 GCF_011087585.1 Neochlamydia sp. AcF84 | reverse complement strand
GGCAATGTACCGCTTTAAAAGAAGCTTTGGAGGAGATTTTCGCTCTAGGAAGCTAGACTATCAGCGGGCAGAATTATATGCTAAATCTTTGGCGATGAACAAGATGACAGCACTTGGAATGCCCCAAGGACAATGGGTACTAACTTGATAAGCTTTTAAACAGACCAACTATTAGGTCATTTACGCAACAAGGCCCATCCAGCAGTCTCATCCAATTTTTTCTATTGTTTGTAAAGGTTAAGGGCAATTCACAGCCTTGGTCAATCTATAATCATTCTGGCTCTTCAGCTTATAATTAGCCCATAAACTTCATTTTTATCCTTTTTAACTTAAAAATAAAAATTGCTTAAAAAAGAGAGAAGGATTAAATTTTATACACATACAAGCTAGGGCAAGCTCTTAAAAAAGCATATTAAACATGAACCTAATAAACAAACTGACCCTACCCTGAAGGAGCTTATATGATACCCTCTACCCCTATTTCAAGCGCGCAAACAGACTTTAGAACCATAGTCTCAGAGAATATAGAAGATGCTGTATCAGGAGAGCTGATGACTAAAGCTGTTACTTTGATCCCGTGTGGCCATATTTTTAATGAGGATACCGCTATCCAATGTTTAGCGCGTAATAAACTCTGCCCTCTGGATAGGCAGCTTATTGAAAGATATATACCCAACTACACCATCAGACACCTAGCCGATACTGCCGAGTCGCATCCTTTAGAAGAACATAAAAACGAACCTAGCCCAGAAGCTGTAGAACATTTCCTACGGGGCAAAGAAAATGCTGAAAAAGGAGATCATACATTAGCTATAGAAGCTTTATTGCAAGCTTTACAATTAAGCCCTACTTATGAAAAAGCTCAGGCTTACCTAGAGTTTTGCCTTAAACGTTCCTCAGCTTCTCCTTCTTCGATTTTACCATCCTCCTCTTTAAAGTCCTTGTCACTTCCCAACGAAAAAGATAAAGAAAAATTGTCTTTTTCTACGGAATCTTCTAAAGAACGCTATAATGAACTTTTATTTAACCTTCTAGAAGAACCGCAAATTCAAGCCAATGCAGCTTTAAAGAAAATGCTTGAAAACCAATTAGAAGAGCTGATCAGTCAGGAGGGTGAAGAACTGACTGAGAAAGAAAAGGTAAGCTATCGATGGACGAAAAATTTATTAGGTGAAAATAAAAAGGTGAGGCAATTTGCCCTAGAAAAGTTACAGCAAATTTACCAGCAGCCTTCTCCTATTTCTTTAATCCCTCCTCAGCTTTCCACTATTAGCATTCAAGCTCTTTCTTCAGAACCTATGGTCTCTCTTTATAACGAGATAATCAATTTTCACTTTCCTTATGAAAGTGGAAATCTTATCGAGCATGCTCGTATTGTGGATCAAATTTATAAAATTGAATCTAGCCTTTCTGCGGAAGCAAAAGTGAAGCATATTTTTAAGCATTTCTTGACCTTAGCTAAATCTCTTTCTCCTCTAGAGTTCGAAGAAGAAAATAAGGAACAAAAGGCTTTCACTTTTGCAAATTATACCTCCTATCTTATAAATACTAACCGTCTCTTACTTTGGCAGAAGCTGGAGGGAGGAAAAAATTATTTAAACCAAGAAGAAGTTAAAGTTTTGCCTCTAAAGAAAAAAGGAGAGCTTTTAAAAGGGTGGATAAAAAAGCAGCCATTACTCTTCTTCCCTACTAGTCTAAATTTAACGGCTTTAGGTTTAACCTTTTTACCTCCTGAGATTGGACAAATGTCTAGGCTAAAATACCTTAACTTAAGCCAAAATCAGCTAATCTTTGTACCTGCCGAAATTGGGCAGCTTTCTCAGCTACGCGGTCTTAATATCAGCAATAATTATCTAACGGCTCTTCCTGCGCAAATTGGGCAGCTTTCTCTGCTGACTGGCATTGAATTACAGCAGAACCAGCTAACTGCTCTTCCTGCTGCAATGGGACAACTTTCTCAACTAAGACTGCTTTACTTACAACAAAACCAGCTCACCGCTCTTCCTGCTGAGATTGGGCAGCTATCCCAGCTAAGAACGCTTAGCTTGAAGCAAAACCGGCTCACTGCTCTTCCCTCCGAAATAGGCAATCTTTTTAGGTTAGAAACGCTCGACTTACAGCAAAACCACCTTACGGCTCTTCCTGTTAAAATGCGACAGCTTCGTGAGCTGTCTGCCCTTAATTTAAGCCAAAACCAGCTCACTACTATTCCTAAAGAGATACGCCAGCTTCCTCAGTTAGAAAAACTTGAAATCAGTGGAAATCCGCTTTAACATGCGTTTAAAAAAGCAAGAAGTGTTTTTTAGCTAATTCCTTATAAAAAATGTGATGGATTGAAAAGAAAGGGGAGGAAAAAGCTTAAATGATGAGCGAGGTCTTTGCCAGGCCTCAGAGTTAGCAGAAAGGAAAGCTAAATTGCAACTGTGATACCTCGCCTCCTTTTTCGTCTGATTTGCCGGTCTATTTTAAAGGAGATGAATCTTTGGCCTGTATTAAATAATTCATTCTTATTGCTTTAATAATAAACAGTAAGTGCCTTAGATAACATATCTAGCAAGGTGTTTAAACGCTTAAAATGAAAAATTGCTTAAAATAACCAAAAAAGTTAACTTATCTTAAATGAGAGAGTTAAGTTAATTCTAAAAATTATACATCCAAATTGATAAGCTAGCTGATGGCAAAACTTAAGGAGCTTATATGATACCCTCAGACCCTATTCCTAGGCAGCAGACAGACTTTAGAAGCACAGTTTCAGAAAATATAGAAGATGCCGTCTCAGGAGAGTTGATGACCCGGGCGGTCACCTTGATCCCTTGTGGTCATACTTTTAATGAAGATACCGCCATTCAATGTTTAGCGCGTAATAAACTCTGTCCGTTGGATAGGCAGCTGATTGAAAGGCATATACCCAACTATACGATCAGGCACCTAGCCGAAACGGCTGAGTCGCATCCTTTAGAAGAACATAAAAACGAACCTAGCGATGAAGCTATAGAGCATTTTCTACGCGCTAAGCAATACGCTGAAAAAGGAAATCATGAAGCAGCTGTAGAAGCTTTATTGCAATCTCTGCGATTAAGTCCTACTTATGAAAAGGCTCAGGCTTATCTAGAGTTTTGCCTTAAACGTTCTTCAAATTCCTCTTCAAAGCCTCTTTCCCCTTGTCGCGAAAAAGGCAAAGAAAAAGTACACTCCTCTGCAGGCCTCTTTAAAGAAGGCTACATAGAACTCTTATTTAACCTTCTAGAAGAACCTCAAATTCAAATCAATCCGGCTTTAAAGAAAATGCTTGAGAAACAAGTGGAAGAGCTAATTAGGCAGGAAGGCGAAGAGCTGACGGAAGATGAAAAGATAAGCTATCAATGGACAAAGAATCTATTAGGTGAAAATAAAAAGGTAAGGCATTTTGCCCTGGAAAAGCTGCAGCAAATTCATCCACAATCTTCTTTAACTCCTACAGCGACTCCTCCACCTTCACCTGTTACCGCTCAAGCTCTTTCTCCAGAGCCTACAGGTATTCTGTACAGAAAAATAATAGATTTCCATTTTCCTCATCAAAATAAAAATCTCAACGAATGCGCTCGCATTTTGGATCAAGTGTATAAAATTAAGCCCGATCTCTCTGTAGCAGCAAAGGTGAGACACATTTTTGAGCAAGTTTTAACCTGGGCTAAATCTCTTTCCCCTATAGACTTCGAAAGAGAAAATAAAGACAATGAAGCTTTCAACATTTCGACCTATGTTTCTTATCATCTCCATATTAATCGCTTTTTACTCTGGGAAGATCTACCCAAGGGTAGAGATTATTTAAGTGAAGAAAAAATTAAAGCATTGCCTTTAAAGAAAAAAGGAGAGCTTTTAGAAGAGCTCCTAAAAGAACATGGAAAAGATGCGATCAATGTTCGTCTCGTTGGAAGAGACTTTATCCGTAGGATCCGTAATCTAGGCGTAACTTTAACTTTTTTGCCTGCAGAAATTGGGCAGCTCTCTCAGCTGCAACGGCTTTTCTTAGGCGACAATCAACTCACTACCGTTCCTGCGGAGATTGGGCGGCTCTCTAATTTGCAAGAGCTCAGCCTAGACCATAATCATCTAACAGTGCTTCTCCCTGAAATTGGGCAGCTTTCTAAGCTAGAAACCTTGGATTTGCAGCAAAACCATCTCACGACTCTCCCAGCAGAAATCGGGCAGCTCTCTGAGCTGACATGGCTTAATTTGCAGCAAAATCGTTTCACAACCATGCCTGCCGAAATTAGGCAGCTTTCCAAGCTAGAAGCTCTTGATTTGCAGCAAAACCAGCTAACAGTTGTTCCTGCCGAGATCTGGCAGCTATCTCAATTAAAGCAGCTTTTCTTACGCCAAAACTATCTAAGCTCTCTTCCCCCGGAAATTGGGCAGCTTTCTAACTTATGGGACCTGGAGTTAGAACAAAACCGCCTTACAACTCTACCCCCAGAAATCGGGCAGCTTTCCAAGCTAGCGGTGCTTAACGTGGGGAAAAATCAACTAACGGCTCTACCTGTTGAAGCCTGGCAACTGTCTCAATTGAAACATCTTCGTTTGGAGCAGAACCATCTAACAACTCTGCCTGCTTCCATAGGGCAGCTCTCTAAGCTGCAAATACTGCGATTGGAGCAAAACCACCTTACGGCTCTTCCTGCTGAAATTGGGCAACTCTCTGAGCTGCAAATGCTGGGATTGAAGCAAAACCACCTTAAGGTCCTTCCTGCTGAAATTGGGCTCCTATCTCAGCTGACATGGCTTAATTTACAGCAAAACCAACTTAAGGCTCTACCTGCTGAAATTGGGCAGCTATCTAAGCTGGAACAGCTTGATTTAAGTTGGAACCAGCTAGACTCTCTTCCTGCCGAAATTGGGCAGCTATCTTGCCTGCGAGGCCTTGACTTGCAACAAAATCGGCTAACAGTTCTCCCTATCGAGATGAAACAGCTATCTCAGCTGGGTTGGATTTACTTGCAACAAAACCGGCTAACCGGTGTTCCTGCTAAGATCAAGATGCTTTTTCCAAATGCTGTGGTTCGTTGTTGAGTAACTAAATAATCCATTAGAACTTCGTGGTGAAGAAAATAGATGCTTTTCCTATCTACCAGCAAATCTAAAATTTTTTAGCTTCGAGGATGTAAAATTCCTTGAAGCGGTTTTCTTACTTAGCATTATAGTCATTACTAGCAAGCTTGTAGATGTTTTTATGGAATAGCGAGCAAGTTAATAGATGGCCTAACCTTATCTACTTCAAAACTAAATAAAGAATCCTCCTCTGAGTGTGTGAGCAATAACCTCTCTTCTATTGTAGAAAATTTTTCATTTGACCTGAGGTGGGCATAGGGAGTTAGAGCAGATATCTTTTGGTTTTCATTAAGTAAAACATTTTCTTTGCTTTGACTTTGCTGATGAAATGGTTTTATTGAGTATGAGGTTGTATAAGGAATAGCTCAAAAACGTATAAGCACAGTAAGCGGCCAGGGGGGGTAGAACAGCGTGACCGTTTCACATGCTTATCAAATTAATAAAACGCTCAAAATAAAACATTGCTTCAACTAATGTAAACATTTAACTTATCTTAAATGAGAGAGATAAGGCAATTGTAAAAATTATATATCCAGCGCGCGATAGGCTAACTGACGATAAAATTTAAGGAGCTTATATGATACTCTCAGATCCTATTCCTAGGCAGCAGACAGACTTTAGAAGCACAGTTTCAGAAAATATAGAAGACGTTATATCAGGAGAATTGATGACTCAGGCGGTTACTTTATTTCCGTGTGGCCATACCTTTAACAAAGATACCGTCATTCAATGCTTAGCGCGCAATAAACTTTGTCCTCTAGATAGAAAGGTTATTGAAAGGCATGCACCCAACTATACGATCAGGCAGCTAGCTGAGGCTGCTGAGTCGCATCCTTTAGAAGAATTTAAACATGATCCTATTGAAGAAGCTGTAAAGCATTTTCTAAGGGCTAAGCAATACGCCGAAAAAGGAAATCATGAAGCAGCTGTAGAAGCTTTATTGCAATCTCTGCGATTAAGTCCTACTTATGAGAAAGCCCAAGCTTATCTAGAGTTTTGCCTTAAACGCTCAGAAAAATCTTCTTCCTCTTCAAAGCTCCCTTCCCTTTGTCGCGAGAAAGGTAAAGAAAAAATGCTCTGCTCTGCGGACTCTTTTAAAGAAGGCTATATAGAACTCTTATTTAACCTTCTAGAAGAACCTCAAATTCAAATCAATCCGGCTTTAAAGAAAATGCTTGAGAAACAAGTGGAAGAGCTAATTAGGCAGGAAGGCGAAGAGCTGACGGAGGATGAAAAGATAAGCTATCAATGGACAAAGAATCTATTAGGTGAAAATAAAAAGGTGAGGCAATTTACCCTGGAGAAGCTGCAGCAAATCCATCAACGATCTTATTTTATCTCTGACTCTCCTTTGTCTATTTTATCGGTTAGCAGCGCTCCAGCTCTTTCTTTGGAAGGTATGAACTCTCTTTATAAAGAAATCATCAATTTACATTTTCCTTATGAAGAGGGTAATTCGGCTGAGCACGCGTACAGTTTAGATCAAATCTATAAAATCGACTTTAACCTTTCAGTGGAAGCAAAATTGAAGCACATCTTTAAACAAGTTTTAACCTGGGTTGAATCTCTCTCTCCTTTAGAATTTAAAGGAGAAAATAAAAAAAACGATGTCTTCGACTTTTTGACATATGCTTCCTATCTCCTCAATATTAGCCGTCTTCTATTGTGGGAGGAGCTGCGTGGAGGGAGAGAATATTTAGATCAAGAAAAGATTAAAATGCTCCCTTTAAAGAGAAAGGGGGCACTTTTTAAAGATTGGCTAAAAGAGCATGGAAAAAATGTTACTTATCTAAGTTTTAAGAGGAGAGGATTTATTACAAAGAAAATAAATTTAACTTTCCTGCCTGCCGAAATTGGACAGCTAGTTAACCTGAAAACACTTGACTTGCAGCAAAACTCTCTTACGAGCCTGCCACCAGAAATAGGGCAGCTCTCTAACCTCCAAAATCTTTATCTAAGCAGCAATCAGCTAACCGCGCTTCCTGTAGAAATCGGGCAGCTCTCTCAGCTGCAAGATCTTTCCTTAAGCAACAATCAGCTAACCGTGCTTCCTGTAAAAATAGGGTAGCTCTCTAATCTCCAACGTTTTTCTCTAAGCAACAATCAGCTTAAGTCTCTTCCTGTAGAAATCGGGCAGCTAGCTCGGCTGAGGATACTTACCTTAAGTCAAAATAAATTAACCTCTCTTCCGATAGAAATAGGACGGCTCTCTCGGTTGGAAAATCTTGATGTGCATCAAAATCTGCTAACAACTGTTCCGTCTGAAATGCAGTGCCTTTACCAACTACGCCTACTTTTCCTGCAGCAAAACCAGCTAACCATTCTCCCGCCTGGAATTGGAAAACTCCTTAATTTAGAGTGGCTTAATTTGCAAAAAAACGAGCTAAAGTATGTTTCCGCTGAAATCGGCCAGCTCTCCCAGCTCATATGGCTGGACTTGCCACAAAACCGGCTAATCGCTATTCCTACAGAAATCGGGCAGCTATCTCAGCTGCAGAGACTTAACTTGCAACAAAACATGCTAGCTGCTCTTCCTGCTGAGGTTGGGCAGCTATCCCAGCTAAAAGAGCTAAATTTGCAGCAAAACCGGCTAATCGCTATTCCTACTCAAATCGGGCAGCTATCTCAGCTGCAAAGACTTAACTTGCAGCAAAACATGCTAGCTGCTCTTCCTGCTGAGATTGGGCAGCTATCCCAACTAAAAGAGCTAAATTTGCAGCAAAACCGATTAACCACTCTTCCATCTGAAATCAAGCAGCTGACAGAGCTAAACTTCCTTGATTTGCAGCACAATCATCTCATGGCTCTTTTTCCGGAAGTTGGTCAACTTTCTTGGCTATGGGAACTTAACTTACAGCAAAACCATCTACTCACCATTCCAGCTGAAATTGGCAAATTGTCTAGGTTGCATGGTCTCGATTTGCGCCAAAACCAGCTCACTACTATTCCTGTCGAGATTGGACAGCTGTCGCAGTTGCAACGCCTTGATTTACAATACAATCAGATTACTTCTGTGCCTGCAGAAATTGGCGGATTGCCTTTTTTGAAACGACTAGACTTGCACCATAATCAGTTAACAACTTTACCTGCCGCAATTGGGCAGCTTGCTGAATTAGAGGAGCTTAACTTGCAAGAGAACCCACTTATTGATCTCCCTGCTGAGCTTGAGCAGCTTGCTTGGTGCTCCATCAAGGTTGATTAGCAATCTTTTGAAAGAGATTTTAAGATTTGTAGGAATTGCCTGGTGTAAGCTTTTTATTAGGTGGGAGGATATAAAAACGCTGCAAAACTCTTTTAGGTAAGTTAAGAAATGTTGCTACCTATCCGGATGTGCACTAAAACAGCAATATGGATAGGGCACGCTGCCAAGGTAAGCTGTTTTTTAAGCTAATCGTTTATCTACAGGAGGCTTAATTATAGGTTTGTGCTAAGAAGAGCAATAGAGCGAAATGCAGCCTATTGCTCTTTTAAGAAAGAGAGAAAAGCAGTAGAACCAGCAAAATTTAATACCACAAGAAAGATGAGAATACTTATAAAATTTTGCCTGGCATCTTGGAAAAAACTATGCTAGAAGGCTGAGTATAATTCCACCTGCGCAAATAGCATTAGAAGTATAATTGAATTTTTCTCCATACAGCCTATTAGCCCATATATTACAGGCGATGATGGTACCCACAGCAAAACAAGGAAATAAAACACCTTTTTCTATGGGAAGAGCCCATTTGGTGGCTAAGAGTAATAAAGCTGTGGAAGCAAAATTGGCCAAGCCCGCTAAAACCCCATACATGGTGGTAGTGGTAGTCCATGCATTCATTTGGCGAAGGAAATAAATGGCTTGAATTAGACAAGCTACCCCAAATTGTCCTAACATGAAGCTCACATCCTCTCTGCTGACAAGAGCATAACTGGGGGCCGTTGTTTCCATGGTAGGACATATCACACAACGTGCTTGCATAAATGTTAAGGCAATTATTTGGACAGCTAAGCAGGCAAGAGCATATTTTAACCAAGGATATAAGCTTTTTAAGCTGCCCTTAGCCTCACCTCTGGCGCCTAGGAAGAGGCCTCCTATGACTAATAAAATGCCTAATAGTTTTTGATAAGAGTAAGAAAAGCCATTTTCTGAGCCAAATAAAGCAAACAAAATCATTCCTGGAAAAACGGCGCTGGTATTTTGAAAGGCGAAGGTTAATCCAGCTGGCCCTTTATGTAAGGCGCAAGAGGTAAAAAACATTAACGCTATATTTAAAAGCCCTACAAAAGCTCCAATTCCTAACATTTTTACATTAAGGCTTTCGAAAAAAATAGTAGGATAAAGGATAAAGGAAAATAGGAAAGAAGTTAGATAGAAAGCTAAGAGGTAGGTAGTAGGGTTAGAGGCAGAGGAATGTTGAGAGTTTTTGCGAAAAAACAGATTAGATGAGGCTGAACCCCCGGCGGCTAGTAAAGATAGTAAAATAGCTTGCATGATAGAAATATCTCCTTATTCAAATAAAATAATAGGGAAAAAATTCAAGAGTGAGGCAGGATCTACAACGAATTATATCGATAACGGTTAATAAATTCCAATTAAATAAGTAATTCCCTTTTTGGCAACTCTTTATGCAAGACGCTTTTACGCTCCTCTTTATGCAATCGCTTAATCCCATAAAAATATTTTATTAGCTAAAGAGACAGCTTTTAGAGGGTTAGGTATGCAGACGTGAGCTTTTTTAAGCGTGTCCTCCTCTACTCAATAAAAAGCTCGTTGGAGGGGGGGGGGCAGCTTGGGAAAAGGTTGATTTCTTTTCTGGTTATGCGCTCATAGGTTTTTAGAAGATATAATAGAAAAATTATCCAAATATTAATCTCTTCGGGAGACAAGAGGGGAAGCACAAGCCCAAAAACGACCCAGCTTTTTTACAAAATCTCTAAAGGCTTTTTCTAAAGATGTTCTAAAACTTGCCCTTATTCGGCTAATTCTAAAAGGCTATACTCTTGGAGCTTATTGCGTAGCTTGCGCGTGCTTATTCCTAGAATTTTAGCAGTTTTGGTAGGGTTATTATCTTGTTGATGGAAAGTCTCAATAATTAAGCGCTTTTCAAGCTCTTGTAAGGAAAGCCCTGTAGGAAGTTCTTTGTTTTCTGCTTGTGATTTTTCTGGTTTAAAACTTGCTTGAAGATCAATGAATAGGTGATCAGGCAAAACTTTGTTAGTGCTATCCATTACCACCGCTCGTTCGATAATATTAGCAAGTTCGCGTACATTACCCGGCCACGGATAAGCTAATAGTTTTTTCTCTGCTTCTAAGGAAAGTTGTTTGTTTTCTTTATGGTTTTCATTGCAAAACTTTTCCAGGAAATGTCTGGCTAATGGAATGATATCCTCTCTTCTCTCCCTTAAAGGCGGCAAATGGATAGGGATGACATTTAAGCGATAATAGAGATCTTCGCGCAGGTGTTTATGAAAGATAGCCTCCTTGATATCACGATTAGAAGTCGAGATGATCCTTACATCCACTTTAACCGCTTTTGTTCCCCCAATACGCTCAAATTCTTGTTCTTGAATAGCGCGCAAAAGCTTGGCCTGAAGAATTATAGGAATTTCTGTTACTTCATCAAGTAAAAGAGTACCTGAATTAGCTAGCTCAAATCGTCCTAATCTTTTGGCATTCGCTCCTGTAAAAGCTCCTTTTTCATGGCCAAAAAACTCGGCTTCTACCAAAGTTTCAGGAATGGCGGCACAGTTAACCTTGATAAAGGATTTGTGGGAGCGTTGCGAATGGAAGTGGATGGCTTGCGCAATCACTTCTTTGCCAGTACCAGACTCTCCATTGATAAATACGCTAGCATTACTTTTAGCAATCTGAACCACATCCTCCATGATTTTTTTTATAGCTATGCTGTCTCCAATTACTAGAGATTGGGAGGCGCTACCTGGTCCCTGCTGACGAAGATAATGATTTTCGTGGATAAGGGTTAGATGCTCACGAGCCTTTTGTAAAACTGCTTCTAGGGTGTCGGGAGAAAAAGGTTTGATTAAATAATTGTAGGCTCCCAAACGCATGGCTTCCACAGCGTTTTCAATGCTTCCATAAGCGGTTATCACTATGATGATTGTTTGGGGAGAAATTTCTTTAATTTTTTGTAGTAAGTCGATTCCTGTTAAATCGGGCATTTTCATATCGGTAATAACGATATCAAACAGGTGTTCCTTGACTAGAGCTAGAGCTTTAAGCCCGTCCTCAGCAGTCGTGACATCCAAAGATTTTCTTTTTAATGTTTCAGCTAAAAAATCCCTTATCAAGGCTTCATCGTCAACGATAAGTACTTTTTCAATAGGCATATTAACTTCCCTGTAAAAGCTTTGTAAGGGTTATTTAACAATTCGTTCTCTATCTAGCTCTTCGCTTGCTTTTATATGTTTTTTATTAAAATAAAGCGCTTGCAGAAGGAATGGTAAATTAGTAGGTGTAAACTATACGTATGTTTAATACCTGTTATGTATTTCTAAAGCCCTAATGAAAGGAAAATTTAAAAAGCCAATCCTTTCCTAGGCTATACTAACGTTTATTATCTTAGAATTTAAGTAGGGGTTATAGCTGTCTCAACTTTATATTAAAAATTTTTGTAAAACAAATTTAGATTTTTTTATCATCCATCTCTACTTGTGGGAGCTGCGAAAGAAGGTTTTTTAGCAATTTTTGGTTAACAAGATCGAGCTGTAAAATTTCTTTAAGAATATCACATAAAGAAGTCAGCAGTTCGTTAATTTGCAAAGAAGAAGGGTCGTGAGAAGATTTATTTATCCAATGCTTTTTAAGGGGTGTCAAGGTTTTTTCGATGTCGCGTATACAGGCTACCAAAGCCTTTTTCTTACTAAGAAGAGAGTGCATTTCCTGAGGAGGCTGTTTTGAAATTAACTTTTCATGTTCATAATGAGTAAGAGTTAAAATGTCTTTATAATAATCATGTTCTTTTTTTAAAAGGTGATAAAGTGCTTCATCATTAGAGAGGCTGCAAAGTGAGGAGAAATTTTTTGCCATAGCAGATGCCAATTTTCTTCAAAAGTTTTTTCCACAGCCTATGAATATTTGTGTTTTTGTTCAAGTAAGAATGAAAAAAAAATTATCTACTTAATCGGCAGGTTGGCTAAGTAATTGTTTGTAGTATATAACCATTGCTAAATATTTATTAATAAGATGAAATAAAGGGAAGGATTTTAATAAATTAAAATTATTTTTAATGGCACATTTAATTGTTATGCCAAAGTCACCGAGGAAGCTGTTTAAAAAGATATTAGAATGTAGGTTACAGACTATCTCCCCACTCTAAGTTACGGGCTTTTTTATAGAGCTCTCTATGGCGTCGCGAAATTATTCTATCAGTTAATCCATCGTTTTGCGTGCAGAGCTTAAAACTTAGATGGCCCGAATGCTTGTGAGGATGGCGTAAAATACGTGTCTCCGGCAAAGCGGTAGCAGCTTTCGTGCAAATGATGTAAGAAAATTTTTCATCTTCATAGCCAAGAAGGGCACCTTTGGCTTGCTTGTGAAGAGAGGATCTTTCTAAGCGAACGCTAAAGTGGCACCAATCTTTTGGTGGCATGGGGCATGCATGTTGGTGGGGGCAGGGGGCTAAAATGTGGGCCTGTAAGCCGATGAGGTGCTGGCGTATTTGCCTGATCACCTGAAATCCTAGCATGGTGCCCGGCTCAATGATGACCAAAGCTTGCCTAGTACTTTTCCAAAGTTTTTTAATTATCTCTTCCCATACTGGCTGAGGCCATTCTCCCATGGCATAAGATACAAGGATTAGATCACTTTCTGGAAAGCAATCTCGTTTTAAAACATCTCCCTCCACCCAATGCGCCTCTCTGAATAAAGGAGTCTTAGCTTGCAAAGCTAATTTTTTGCCTAAAGAAATTAAAAAGTTATCCTGCTCAAGGAGAGTGATTTTACAAGCATGCGGAAATAGCTCAGAAACAGCCCACATAGCTGTACCTGGGCCTGCCCCTACATCGAGTACAGAACCTAAGACTCCTTCATAACGCTTTTTTAATTCATTTAAAACGTATCTTATAGCTTCAAAGGTTGCTGGCATACGTGAAAGTAGGTAGGCTATACGTTGCTCGGGGCTGCTAACAAAACGTTGTTTGCTCTGCATAATTTTTTGACGTTGCTTCTCATTGCGATAACGTTCGCTCAGTTCCTGCGTAGCATGTTGTAAAGCATTTCCCTTTAACGTGCGGGCCTCATGTTCGAGGGCTAGTCGTAAAATGTCGGGTAGATTCATGGTACCTTATAGTGGCGCGGATCCGTAGCTGTTACGGTAAAATCTAGCATTGTTTCTGGTATATTAATAGCACGTGCTGCAAAGGCATGTTTAAATTGTTCGGTGGCTAGCTGATTATCTTCAGCTTTTTTAACCTGATAGTAAAGAGTGATGCGCTGTTGTAAGATTTCTTCCACCGTGGAGGGATCTCCGAAAAGGGCTAATAGGATAGCTTTAGGGGCTAAATACACTCTTATTTTAGTCTTTTGAGAGTT
Source organism: Neochlamydia sp. AcF84 (assembly GCF_011087585.1). NCBI lineage: Bacteria > Pseudomonadati > Chlamydiota > Chlamydiia > Parachlamydiales > Parachlamydiaceae > Neochlamydia > Neochlamydia sp. AcF84. The sequence continues at coordinate 12,288 of NZ_VJOT01000081.1, read as the reverse complement.
AAACGTAACAAAGTCCAATAAGGAAATTGTATGGGCATTATATTTATATTCTTCAAAGCCTTCATCTAAAGATTTCCTACTTTCGCTGCTATCCAGAGTATTTATATTTTCGGCAGGCAGATTAAAATGCTTATTCCCTAGATTTACAGATGAGCTCAAGTTGTATCCTTTAAGCAATGAATAGTAAATATCTTGGAGAAAAGGCTGACCTAAGTCTAAGTTTTCCAAGCCATTTTTGGTTTTTATAGGGTTATTTTCAAGCGCTAATTTATGGCCAGCGGCCTCAATTGCTTGAATAAGTTCATCGACCAGTTGAGGATTGCTATTTAAGGCTTCCTTAAAATTTGCTTGCTCGCCAAAAACTTGATGGATAATCCTTTTTAATAGTTCGCGGTAAGTAGCTTCGACTTGAGGATAAAAATTTTTAGCTTCTGGATGAACTAACCAATAGAGATTAATGAGGGGACTTGCTTCTTTAGGAGCCGAATTTTTTTTGCTATTCTCTTTATTTGAAAAAGTAGTCCATGCATACCATTGCTTAGCACCGTTATCGATAGCCCTATGACCAATCATGGATCTGTAACGCTCCAGCTCTTTTTGAGTAATTACAAAGCTGCGATAGATTTCTAAACGTCCATAAGTCAATAAAGTAAGCATCATTAAAAGGCTCATGACATAGATAAGGATATTCATGGGTAAACCTTAAATCTTATTTATTATAAATGATGGTAAAATCAGAAAAAGGGAATGGATAGATCAAAGTAATCGGCTCTTTTCTCTCTTTAGCTTTTAGGATAATTTTAATCATGGCAGGTAACTGGTTATATTCGCTTTTCCACTCCGAGTGCTCCCAACTGTCTGCAGGCTGAATATCTGCTAACGGATAGCTATCTTTATTAGAACTTCCTTGAGGTGCTTTATTGCCAACTAAAGAACGCTCTTTTGGGGGAGGAATATAAAAATTGAAAGCTAAAGACTCTATACCTTCCATCAAAATTTCATTTTTCATTCTCAAAGAGGCAAGGGAGGGCCAAAATTTGGGAGAAGGAAGCGTGGCTAAACGTAGATTATCATCAACATCTACATACAGACGTCCTAGTACATGATTGGCAAATAAGGGATCACGGTTAGGTCCAAAATTGTAGGTAAAAACTAAGCTAGGATTATTGGGCTTTAATAAGCCGTTAACATCCTGGCTAGTATAAAAGAAAAAATCTTTTTCCTCTGTACGAGGAGAGACCGCATGAGAAAGGATATCGGAAAGGCGATTTTGCACATAAAATATCTGAAAAGCTTTAACTTGAGATTTATTGATATCTTGATTCCACCACTCCATATCACGATAAAAATGTAAAAGCAGCGTAAGGAGCAATGAGGTCAATGCCATAGCAACCATCAGCTCTATTAAGGTCATAAATTTCTTTTTGTGTTTCATAGAAGGGGAAAAGGTTGTTTGTAATCCTGAGGAGCTAATTTTGAACCCCTAAGATCACGCAAAATAAATATTTTATATTTATAAACGAGGGGTTGCTGAACATTTATTTTATTTTTGGGCGTAAGGTCGGAAGTAAATTTAAAAATAAGGTGAATAAGATAGGCGGTAGACTTTTGCTGAGAAGTGTTTTTCTTAGGTTTATGAATGATCGGTTCGAAATGATAGGAGCCTTTAAAAGGCAGACTTTGCTGTTGATTAAGCGCTTTAAGATCTTCTGCAGAGAGGGAAAAACTTTTTTTTTCTTCAATATCTGCCCAGTTAATCTTATTAGTAAATAAGTCTTGATAAATTTGGGCAAACAGCAAAGTCACTACGCGATCAAGCTCTATCTTCTTGATAAATTCGCGTTGGGATTTAGCGATGACAACTTGGGGGTAGATTAAAGGAAAGATGCACAACCCGGTAAGGGCAAAAGCGATAAGCACTTCCAGAAGTAAAACATGCCTTCGAGAATGAGGTCTGCTCGAGCGTTTTAGGTAGTGGCGAGGAGGTAATACTTTTAAGAGCCATACAAAAAAAGAGATAAAGGGAACTTGCATGCTTTAAATATAAGAAGTTAAATGTTTTGATTTTATCTTACCCGACTTTTTAATGTATATCCAAATGCGTTAGACCATCGACCTTAAGGGCTAAAGATATTTAAGATTATAAGTTATCTATAGATTTTTATAAAAAATTACATTAAATAAGACTAAAGGCAGATGCAAAATTAAGCTGGATAGGAAGGGAGTAAGTAGGCACTTAACTAAGGAATGAAGAACATCTTGTAGGTTAATCCAAAGATAAAGAGTTTTTGTTTTCCTGCTTTTTGCTAAGAGTTTCTCTTTTCTTCTTAAAGAAGAAACGAAGAATATTGTGCAAAAAAATTATTTTTAATGGTTAAAGTTCTAGAATAACAAAAAATCACGAGGGTTTAAGTATGGAGTATCGTCAATTAGGAAAGTCGGGCCTTCAAGTTCCAGTATTAAGCTTTGGGACAGCTACCTTTGGTGGTTCTAACGAATTTTTTAAGCCCTGGGGTGAAACAGATGTAAAAGAAGCGAGTAGGCTAGTTGAACTTTGCTTAGATAAAGGGCTTAATTTGTTTGATACGGCGGATGTTTACTCGCAAGGCAGATCCGAGGAAATTTTAGGCCAGGCTTTAAAGGGTAAAAGAGAAAAGGTATTAATTTCTACTAAAGCCACCTTCCAAATGGGTGAGGGGCCTAATGACCAAGGGTCTTCCCGTTTCCATCTTATAAAAGCTTGTGAGGCTAGCTTAAAAAGGCTAGGCACAGATCATATTGATATCTATTTCATGCATGCCTTTGATGCGCTCACTCCTGTGGAAGAGACTTTAGGAGCTTTAGATCATTTAATTCAAAGCGGTAAGGTGCGCTACATTGGCTGTTCTAACTTCTCCGGATGGCATGTGATGAAGTCTTTAGCCGTTTCTGAAAAATATGGCTTAGCTCGTTACGTCGTTTATCAAGGTTATTACTCTTTAATAGGACGCGATTATGAAGAAGAGCTTATGCCGCTAGGCTTAGATCAGGGCATCGGTTTAATGGCTTGGAGCCCTTTAGGATGGGGAAGGCTTACAGGGAAAATTCGTCGTGGCAAGCCCTTACCAGAAGGAAGGCTTAAATCTGGGGGTGATATAGGAGGACCTCAAGTTGACGATGAATTCTTATACGATGTTCTCGATGTTTTAGAGGAAGTGGCACAAGAAACTGAAAAAACTGTTCCTCAAGTGGCCATCAATTGGCTATTACAGCGTCCTACAGTCGCTAACATCGTGTTAGGAGCACGCAACGAAGAACAGCTTAAGCAAAATTTAGGAAGCATAGGATGGAATTTGACGCAAGAGCAAGTGGCCAAGCTTGACAAGGTGAGTGAAAGGATGCCCTCCTATCCTTACTGGCACCAACGCTTTTCCCGTGAAAGAAATCCTTCTCCCTTAGTGAAGTAAACAATAAGAGAAAATCAATGAATTATACTCAAGAAAATTAAGAGGGATTTTAACGATAAGATTATCTTGCCCTTATGCATGAATAAGCTTGGAAAAAATGTAAAAGCTTTTTTAGAGGTATTCTAAGCTGATTGATAACTTAAGCATTTGGGTGGGATAATCTGCTAGCTTAAAATGAATTTTAATGTTTTTTACATAAAACTCACCTTAGTAATTCAAGAGGAAAGGATTGCCCATAGGCCTGCTTACCCATCCTCATTTGCAAAAGATAATAAGCATATTGCCTACCAAAAATTAACTTAGTGCACAAGAGGCAGGCATAAAAACTAAGAGCCGGCCCAGCAATGTATAGCAAATCGTTTGAAGTTGAATATGAATAGGGAGATGGGGAAGATAACAGCTTGCCAGTAAACAAGCTATGCAATGCCCCAGCTAGTATTATGTAGAAAACTTGGCACCTGCTTGGGCACGATAAGCCGCGGAAAGGTATGTAGAACCACTGAACCGATAAGACAGCATAACGGCGATTAAGCCAGGATTATTAAACTTTTGTTCAGGATGTTAGTGAGATAGAAAGAAATTTTGCTTAAAAAGCTCTGAATATGAGATAGAAGGAAATTAGAAAAAACCATTAATTTTTTGTTTGTATAAGCAAGTGAGCCATACTTAGGAAGAAGAGCGTATAACGCTATACGCGCATTGAAATACAAGTAAAGCTAAAAAAATGGATAGACGAATGAATCTAGACAATTTATCCACTAGCTCTTTTACATTTCCTGCATTTCAGGAAATAGAAAACAGAACACAGGATCGAAAACTAGGCCCCTATACCGAGATTAGCTTAGAGATCTTCGAAAAACTGGCATGCCAAGGCCTATGTCAGGCAAGATTAGTCTGCAAAGAATGGAAGCGATTAGTTGAACAAACCAGCTTATGGAAAAAGCTTTATTCAGCAAGCTTTGAAGTTGGTTCGCAACAAGAAGAGCAACCTGGTGATAAGTTACAACCTATAGATCTTTCTTCTTGCAAGTGGAATAAAGCTCAAATTGCTAAATTTTTATGGCAAGACTCTACGACTATCATTAGTGATTCCATAAAAGCAAAAGTAAAGGCTGCCGCTGCTTATCTAAAAGAAGAAGGCGTTGAATTAAAAGGTGTGGCTAGTGATGGAGACTGCTTCTTTAGCGCTTTTTTAGGAAGCTATGCTTGTCTTTCTAGAAAAATTCCTTTATTAGACGACTGTGAAGATAAAATTTCTTATTTAAGGCAAGTGCTCGCTGATATTATTAAACACACCGACAGCGAAAGAGCCGAAGAAATAAAAAGAAAAGCTACTTGGGTAAGTGGCTTAGGGGAAGGTGATCTATTAGCCTCGGCCTTATCTATTCCTATTAGGCTAGTAACAATTAATGAAGAGAAGTTGGTTTGCGGTATACATGATAGGCTGATCTTCTCAAAACAAGGCTTATCTGAAGAGAATAGATCGCAGGAATGGAAAACTATCCCTCAAAAAGAAAGACTTAAAGAATACATTTTTATCGTGGACTTAGGGGGCCACTTTGCTTATGCGCAGAAGCATTTAAAGCAAGACCTCCCTCTTTTCTTAGATTCGAAAAGCTCTTCTACTGCTTTTCTTTCTAATTCTTTACCTATAAATGCATTAAAAAGCCCCCTAGAGACATCGGGTAGTAAGAAGCTTTTATCTGACGAGCAGATAAAAGAAGCAGAAGAAGCCTACACGCAAGCTTTAAAACGTGCTGTTGAAGAGAAAGACCTTATTCAAGAAAGCTTTTGTATAGAAAGACTAGGTGATATTTATTTAAGAAAAGAGACGTCAGAAACGCTTTTGCAAGCGGCAGGGCTTTACAATTATGCCTTACACAAAGCCCCTCAAGAGCGGCAAAAAGTTCTTAAAGATAGACTTTCCGAAGTTCAAAATCTTCTTGTTAAACAATGTAAAGGCAAACCTTTTGAGACGGTGGTAGTAGAAAAACAATTTGAAAACAATCGTAAGGTATTGAAAAAATTCAGAGAAGAAATAGAGGAGAAAATTCAAAGGCTACCCGAAACTCCTTCTTCTCAAGAAGTAAGAAAGCTTTATGCTGAGATAGCTTGCCAGATAAAAATTTTCTTTAGGCAGCTTGCTATACAAGTTTTTGACAATTTAGGGTCTGCTCCATGTGATTATGCCATGATAGGTTTTGGCTCCCTAGCTAGAGAAGAGATGACTCCTTATTCAGACCTAGAATTTGGTATTCTTATAGAAGAAGATACTTTAGGAAATAGAGAATATTTTAAGTGTTTTACAATCCTCCTTCACTTGCAAGTTATCAACTTAGGAGAAACCATTCTTCCTGCTTTAAATATTCCTTGCTTAAAAGCCATCAATTTTTTTGATGGCATGACGCCACGAGGCTTTGCCTTTGATGGGGCAGGAGTAGAGGGGAAAGGCTGTAAAACTCCTTTAGGCAATGGTAAGACATTCGAGCTTATCCAAACTCCTGAACAAATGGCCCAATATGTGGGCAAAAATGAAAAAGGCCATTGGTGGCATGAAAAAGAGCCTCATCTTCCTATGGAATTACTAAACTTTACTCATTTGCTAGGTAATCTTAAATTAACTACAGCCTATGATGAGAAAATTCAAGAAGCGCTTGATATGTCTTATCAATATAGCCTCGATCTGCGCCAGTATTTAGCTAAGCAGCACCTTATTCCAGATGATATGGAAACTTTTAACCCGGGAATGGGTGATTTAGGCAGAGATGGAATGCTTTTTCAAGTAAAAAAAGATTTCTATCGGTTTCCCCATTTAGCGTTGGACCGATTAGCCCTTCTTAAAAAAGTAGAAGTTTCCGATACTTTTAGTAGGATTAATAAGCTAAAGAAATTAGGAATTTTAACCCAAATAGCCGCTGAAAAATTGAAGGACTGGATGAGCCTGGCATTATTCATGCGTCTTAAAATCTATTCTCATTATCAGGCGCAAAAGGAGATGATGAATCCTCTCCTTAAGCACTTTGGATTTGAGGATCCAGATCTTATTAAAGAGCAGTTTGCTTTAGATCGTAAAGCCTTAAAAGAAATAAAAAAAATCTACCGCATCTTTATTCCTTTCTATCAAGCCATCAAAGAATTTTTAGTGGGTAATGAAGAGATACTTAGATCTTCTGATTTGGACGATAACTCCATAAATACAAAAGGGGAGATAGCCTTAAGGCTTTTTCAATATTTAAAAGCAGAAAAGTGGTATCGTAGAGCAATAGAAGTGAATCCCCAAAATTCGCATGCCTTATGCATCCTTGGAGCTATTTACAAGGAACAAGGCTATTTAGACAAGGCGGCAGAGTATACCAACAAATCGCTTGTTATTAACCTTAAGTTGTTTGGAGAAAATCATCTCTGGGTGGCAGGAGATTATAATAACCTAGGACAAATCTACAAAGCCCAAGGCAAGTTAGATAAAGCGGCAGAGTATGGAGAAAAAGCGCTTGCTATTGATCTTAGGCTATTTAAAGAAGATCATAGCGTGATAGCAAGAGATTATAACAACCTGGGACTAATCTACAAAGAGCAAGGCAATTTAGATAAGGCGGCAGAGTACACTAGCAAATCGCTTGCTATTAACATTGAGCTGTATGAAGCACGAAAATATCCAATGATAGCAATTGATTACGGTAACTTAGGATTAATCTACCAAGCCCAAGGCAATTTAAGCAAGGCTGCCGAATATAGCAAAAAAGCGTTGGCTATTCATCTTGAGCTTTTTGGAGAACATCATCCCAGGGTCGCAATTGATTATAGTAATTTAGGACTACTTTACAAAGATCAAGGCTATTTGAAAGAGGCTGCTGAGTATGTCAAAAAAGCACTTTCCATTAATCTTAAGCTGCATGGAGAAAAACATTTCAATGTGGCGAGAGATTATAACAACCTAGGGCAAATCTATGCATACCAGAGCGATTTAGAGCAAGCCCTAGAGTATACTAATAAAGCGCTTGCTATCGATCTTAAGCTTTTTGGCGAAAATCATTCTAATATAGCAGCTTATTATAGCAATCTAGGATCGATTTACCAAAGCAAAGGAAATTTAGAAAATTCGGCAGCGTATAGAGAAAAAGCCCTTGCTATTAATGTTAAGCTTTTTGGTGAAAATTACCCTAAGGTAGCAACTAATTACAGCAACTTAGGGATAATGTATCAAGATCAGGGTAAATTAGAGCAAGCCGAAGAATATCTACGCCAAGCACTTAACATTACCTATAAGTTGTTTGGAGAAAATCACCTCTCACTTGCAAGCGTCTACAACAGCCTAGGAGCAATATTTAAAAGCCAGGGTAATTTAGGCAAGGCAGTAAAGTATATCAATAAAGCGCTTGCTATAGACCTTAAACTTTATGGTGAGAATCATTACGCAGTGGCAAGAGATTACAACACCCTAGGACAAGCCTGTCACGAGCAAGGCAATTTAGACAAGGCGGCAGAGTATAGCAACAAAGCGCTTGCTATCGATCTTAAGCTTTTTGGTGAAAATCATCTAACCGTGGCAAGAGATTATAATAACCTAGGGCAAATCTATCAAGCTCAAGGCAATTTAAATAAGGCGGCAGACTATAATCACAAAGCCCTTCTTATTGACCTTAATCTTTTTGGTGAAAATCATCCCAATGTAGCAATACTTTACAACAACCTAGGGCAAATCTACCAAGCCCAAGGCAATTTAGACAAGGCGGCAGAGTATAGTAATAAAGCACTTGCTATCGATCTCAAGCTTTTTGGTGAAAATCATCCTACCGAGGCAAGAGATTATAATAACCTAGGAGCAATCTATCAAGCTCAAGGCAATTTAGACAGGACGGTAGAGCATAGCAACAAAGCCCTTGCTATTGACCTTAAGCTTTTTGGAGAAAATCATCCCAATGTAGCAATACGTTACGACAACCTAGGGCAAATCTACCAAGCCCAAGGCAATTTAGACAAGGCGGCAGAAAATAGTAACAAAGCACTTGCTATCGATCTTAAGCTTTTTGGTGAAAATCATCCCAAGGTGGCAAGAGATTATAATAACCTAGGAGCAATCTATCAAGCTCAAGGTAATTTAGATAAGGCGTCAGAGTATAGTAACAAAGCCCTTGCTATCGATCTTAAGCTTTTTGGAGAAAATCATCCCAACGTGGCAAGAGATTATAATAACCTAGGAGCAATCTATCAAGCTCAAGGTAATTTAGACAGGACGGTAGAGAATAGCAACAAAGCCCTTGTCATTGCCCGAGGCAATTTAGGCAAGGCAGAAGAGTATAGCAGCAAAGCGCTTGCTATTGACCTTAAGCTTTTTGGTGAAAATCATCCTAACGTGGCAAGAGATTATAATAACCTAGGGCAAATCTATCAAGCTCAAGGCAATTTAAATAAGGCGGCAGACTATAATCACAAAGCCCTTGCTATTGACCTTAAGCTTTTTGGAGAAAATCATCCCAATGTAGCAATATGTTACAACAACCTAGGGCAAATCTACCAAGCCCAAGGCAATTTAGACAAGGCGGCAGAGTATAGCAACAAAGCGCTTGCTATCGATCTTAAGCTTTTTGGTGAAAATCATCCCAACGTGGCAAGAGATTATAATAACCTAGGAGCAATCTATCAAGCTCAAGGAAATTTAGACAGGACGGTAGAGCATAGCAACAAAGCCCTTGTCATTGCCCGAGGCAATTTAGGCAAGGCAGAAGAGTATAGCAGCAAAGCGCTTGCTATTGACCTTAAGTTTTTTGGTGAAAATCATCCTAACGTGGCAAAAGATTATAATAACCTAGGACAGATCTACCAAGAGCAAGGCGATTTAGGTAAGGCAGCAGATTATATCAGCAAAGCTTTTGCCATTAGCCTAAAGCTTTTTGGAGACAATCATCCTACGGCGGTAATTTATTATAATAATTTAGGAAGAGTATACCAAAAACAAGGTAAGCTAGAAAAAGCATTTGAGCATATCAGCAAAGCTTTACAACTTGCCTACCGCCTATATGGAAAGGATCACCCCAATGTAATAACAATTTGCAATAACATACTAACCCTGTTCTTAGAGGCATATTTAACAGGCCCTAGGAAAAAGTAGCTTTTTCTGAAGAGAGTATAATTTTTAATCTAATTGGATGGCATAGATTAAAAAATCATTTTATGGCGAAATTTTACTTTTTTAAGGCAAGTAATACTAACTTAATAGCTCTTAAATGAGTGTAGGAGGGGGGGGTCTTATAGCAAGGTGCCTCACGATATTTGCACAGGCTTGCATTAAACGTTTATACAACAAGACTTTTTTTAAAGGCTTTTTTATATTAAATTTTTTGACATGTTTGTCCGTGACTTCTCATCATATTTCAGAATAATAGAGTTTTTGGTAAGGAGGCCCTAAGCATCTAAGGATAATTCTATGGCGTTCTTTCAAATTGGTAATTTGCAATTTTTTATGGTCAATAAAGACCATATGCAGGCTTAGAAAACAGAAAGACACCAAGCTTGTTGTTGGCTTTCACGTGGGTTTCTTAAGTTGATTTAAGATGTTCCCCCCATTTTTGCGTAATTTTCTCGAATTTCATATTCAAGCGCAGAATAGACTAAAAGGCATAGAGTCATTACCATTAAAAGCGCTTTTATTCTTTCTGGCTATTTTAAAAAGAGAGAAGAGACAAAAAAAGCGGGGCTTTTCAAGAATCTAAATCCTCTTTCCCCACTTTGCTCAAGCTTTATATGTTTTCAGCAGCTCTTGTGCAGGAAAAGCGGTTACATCCATGTCATTAGTCGCTAAGATGAAAAACCCTTTGCTCCTCTCTAAATCTGCCTTGTTAAGCAAAGAGCAAACTACTGTGCCTTCTAGAGAATAGCTAAGTATAGAAGGTTCTTGCCCAGCTTTTGGCCGACCAGATTTAGCATGCTTTTGAGTGGCTATAACTTGAGGTTCTATAATCTGTATATATTTAAGTTTTTTTGCAAACTTATCTAATGGGCGCTTAGCATCGTTGGGGCATAAAAATTCTTACTGCATCAGCTTAATAAAGACTTTGGCTTCTTTTTCACTGCCCTTAAGATAATGCTTGGCTAAAGTACGGCATTCTCTTTGATAAGCCGCTTGGCTAAAAATAACTATCCATCTTTGTTCAACGCCTGCATAGCAAGAAGTGCTCTCAAAAGCTCGATAGCCTTCTGTCATTTCTACCATCTTTTCGTAAGGCACTTCAAATATGAACTCTTTAGCCTCTTTGATTTACACGGGCACACGCGTGGCAAATAAGCTTTGTTCTTCTTTAAAAACTTGTAAGAGACATTCTCTGAATTAATTTATTGTGCTATTCTTCTTACCATCAGACGTATCATAGCTAAATAGAGGAACGCTTGGCTGGTGTTTGGCAAGGCCTCATAATCCTTACTTAATCTGCGGCATTTGCCAAACCAGGCAAATGTTCTTTCTACTATCCATCTTTTTGCTTGTAGATGAAATCCTTTTAGCTTAGATCTTTTAATGATTGTTAAATCAATACCATGTAAAGCTGCTTCTAATTTCATCTCTTCCCCGCTATATCCTGTATCGGCAAACATTTTTCTTGGCCATAAAACTTTTCCCTGGAAATAATAAAATAGCGCTTTTAGCCCATCTCTGTCGCTACAAGCTGCGCTACTTACTACAACTGCTATTAACAGTCCCAAATGATCCACCACTATATGTCTTTTCCTGCCTTTAATTTTCTTGCCACCGTCGTATCCGCAGAGCCCTTTTTTTCAGTTGTTTTGACACTTTGGCTATCGACTATAGCAGCACTAGGTTCCGCTAACTTGCCTAAGCTTTGGCGAAGCGATCGCCTTAAATAAGTATTAATTTGTTCGAATAAATTACTTTGTTTCCATCTTAAAAATTGAGAATAGACTGATTTCCAAGGAGTTAGATCATGAGGAAGATCTGTCCATTGACAACCTGTCCTTAAGACGTAAAAGATGGCATTAAGCATCTCTCGTCTAGAGTGCTTAGGTGGCTTACCAGCTTTTTTCTTGCATAGTATAGGTTCAAGCACTTGCCATTCTTGATTATTTAAATCGCTAGGATAAGGTTTTCTTATCATATTAGGCTCCTGGTTAAACAGCCTCTATTTTAAACGATTTTAATAATTCAGAGAATGTCTCTAAGGTGGCTGGCGTATAAAGAGCATTGTCTCCTACTATATAACAATTCTCGTAGGCTTGCAGAAAGCTTTCTGGTTAGGTCAGTAATCAAAACAGCAAAATCTTTATGCTCTTCGCGTATAGCAATTTCATCAATATCGATGACTTGCGTAGGTAGAAGCGGTTGTAAGTGTTGTTTGTTCGTAGCTTCCTTTTGTTAAATCTCAGCAGCCGTTTTATCACTCATCTCAAATTTTAAGCCTATGGAAGAAGCCGCGGTTTTTTGATAGCATCTATAGACTTACTGATCATATCGCTTGGTAGAGCACTTATAAGGAGAAGCAAAATCTAACTGTTCATTAAAGTTAAAGGTACAATAACATTCTTGGCATTCAAACCTTCTTAAATCAATTTCAATGTAACACGCTCGTCCAGCTAAATCTACATCACGATAAACTTTTGACTTAATATCCAATTAAATTAAACGTTGACTGACCACAGTGGGAATATAGCAGACCTTGTTGCGTAAATGACCTAATAGTTGGTCTGTTTAAAAGCTTATCAAGTTAGTACCCATTGTCCTTTGGGCATTCCAAGTGCTGTCATCTTGTTCATTGCCAAAGATTTAGCATATAATTCTGCCCGCTGATAGTCTATCTTCCTAGAGCGAAAATCTCCTCCAAAGTTTCTTTTAAAG
>NZ_VJOT01000080.1 GCF_011087585.1 Neochlamydia sp. AcF84 | reverse complement strand
TTTCGATTAGGTCATCTGTCTTTTTTTATAGATTTTTTTTTAAATTGAAAATCTATTAAAAAAGCTGGCGTTCACCTTTATAATGTTATTGATACAAAAAAACATCCATAAAAGGAACGCCATGAAAAATGTTACTATAAATTCTAGAGAAGATCAAGAAAGACGACTTCAAATCAAAAACATCCATCAGCAGATGAAAAATTTGGCTGTTCAAGGAACGGGAATTAGTCCTTGGGAAGCTCAAATTTTAGTAGGTCTGATTGAGGAGGTGTACTTTTCTGAACTTAACCAAAACCATTTAAAATCAGGGCAGATTAAATATCATTGTGTAGCAGCTGAAGAAGGAGCTGGTAAATCTTTAAAGGAGTGTAAGATGTTACCTGTGGTTTTGACGTTGTTTGACCAACGAGACAAAGGAAATTTTTCTCAAGATAATAATAAAGATAGAAGTGTTGAGCTAAGAAGGCGAAGACTTGTGCGTATAGCTGAAGAAGCTAAAGAGCAAGGAGGATACTTAACACAAGAAGACTTAGCAGAATTGTTGATGTGCGATATAAGAACGATTCGAAGAGATATTAAAGAGCTTAGAACAATAGGCATCTTATTACCCACCCGAGGCCAACAAAAAGATATCGGCCCTGGTGTCAGCCATAGAGCTATAGCCATACGGCTTTGGCTGGAGGGCAAAGAGCCTGTGGCTATTGCCCAGCATATTAAGCATAGCATAGAAGCTGTGGAAAACTATCTACAGAAGTTTAAAAGAGTAGCCTTTCTTAAAAGCAAACATTTCAATGAGTTTGAAATAGCCTTAACGGTAGGAATTTCCATCTATGCTACCAAAACCTTTTCTCTGCTATATGAAGAGTTTAAAGATAAAGCCTTTTTTGAACAAAGATTGGAGGAAGTTCATATAGTTGGTGCCCAATATTATCATGCTCAAGACGAAAAAAAAAGAATGATGTCGTCGAACGACTCTATCAGGAACGAGCGGAGGCTGCCATGAAGAAGAACATCGATGCAAACCATGCTACATTTTGCCCTCAAGCATTTAAATGCTTTGAAGGCGCTTTGGAGGCATTTTTTTCTCATGAGTGCCCACAGCTAGGAGGAACAAGGACAAGGCAAGTACTGGTTAAATCAATAGCGGATATGGTGCGTCAATTTTATCCGCAGACCTCTCATATGCAGCCGGGACAAGTTACATGGCCGACAGTTCATCGCAACGAGCTTTCATCTTATGGAAAATCTATTCAAGATACACGTTTAACAACGGTGATTTTAGATTTGGTAAGCTCGCAAGATGCTATGGAAAGAGCCAAGGGGAAGAAATTAAGGGCTATAAAAAAAGAAGCTGTGGCGCGGATGTGCAAGCAAGCTTTTGATCAAGAAGGTTGCTTAACCCACGCGGAATTAGCTATTTTGTTAAAGATATCTCCCCACAGTGTGGGCAAATATATTAAGGAATGGGAATTAGAAAACCGTGAGGTTCTTCCAAGAAGAGGATCTATCCATGATATAGGCCCTACTTTAACTCACAAAACAATCATCATTGAAAAGCTCTTTATTGAGCAAAAAACTGTTCAGCAAGTGAGCAGAGAAACAAAACACTCTTTACCGGCAATACAAAGGTATATATCCACTTTCAAGCAAATCTTGCTATGCAAACAAAAAGGTATGTCTACAGAAGAAGCAGCTTTTTCAGTGGGTAGGACATCGCGCTTAGTCCATGAATATGAAAAAATTATTGAACAATATAAGGAGAAAAATTATGTTATAGCCGCGTTATTGAAAAGTGAAATCGGAATTGAAACAAGAACCCAGATAACAATAAATGAAGGTGTTGATAAAAAATATTAATCAGAAAAAAGATTAGGTTAAATGCCAGTTAATGACAAGTGTCCTTATTT
>NZ_VJOT01000079.1 GCF_011087585.1 Neochlamydia sp. AcF84 | reverse complement strand
TAAAGGTGTGGGACGCATTTATCAACAGACAGTGATCGATACCTATTCTAAGGTAGCTTTTGTCAAACTATACGATAGAAAAAATGCGTTGGTAGCAGCGGATATGCTGAATGACCAAGTCATTCCCTGGTTTGAAGAGCAAGATATTCGTGTCTTAAGAATATTGACCGATCGTGGTACAGAGTACTGTGGAGCAAGAGAGCATCATGAGTATGAACTTTATCTGGCCATTGAAGACATTGACCATTCTCGCACTAAAGCTCGGCACCCTCAAACGAATGGAATCTGCGAAAGGTTTCATCAGACCATCCAGAACGAATTTTATGCCACAGCTTTTAGGAAGAAAGTGTTTAAAAATGTTGAAGAATTACAAGAGGATGTGGATAAATGGATGAATGAGTATAATAACGAGAGAACACATACAGGAAAGTATTGTTTTGGCAAGACGCCATTACAAACATTCTTAGATGCAAAACATCTTGCGCAAGAAAAGATGTTAGATAAGTTACAACTGACAGAAATAGTACCTGCCAGGTAACTCATGTTTGTCAGGTCAAGTACTGTCTAGGACAAATAAGTTAAACCTAGGTTATTATAATTCCTTGCTACTGTAGGATGGTTTTCACCAAAAAGCTTAAGGGCAATCGTGAGGGCTATTTGTTCATGCTCAGCTGCCTTATCTAAATTCCCTTGTTCTTGGTAGATTTGTCCAAGGTTACTGTAATAAATTGCCACCCCAGGATGGCTTTCGCCGAAAAGCTTAAGGTCAATAGCGAGTGCTTCGTTAGTATAATCTGCTGCTTTATCTAAATTGCCTTGGTCTTGGTAGATTTGTCCGAAGTTATCATAGCAGGCTGCTACAGTAGAGTGATATTTACCATAAATTTTAAGGGTGACGATAAGAGCTTTATTGCAATATTCAGCCGCCTTTCCTAAGTTACCCTGTGCTTGGTAGAAGTGCGCTAAGTTGTTGTAATCGATTGCCACCATAGGATGGTATTTACTATAGAGCTTAATATCAAGGGTAAGTGCTTTGTTGCTATACTCAACCGCCTTGTCTAATTTGCCTTGCTCTCCGTAGATTCCTCCGAGGTTGCTATAATAAATTGCCACTCAAGGATGATTTTTACCAAAAAAGTTAAGGTGAACGGCAAGGGCTTTATTGCAATACTCAGCTGCCTTATCTAAATTGCCTTGGTCTTGGTAGATTTGCCCTAGGTTGCTGTAATTGATAGCCACCTCGGGATTATTTTCGCCAAACAACCTAAAGTTAATGGCCAACGCCTTGTGAATATACTTAGCTGCCTTGCCAAACTCGCCTTGATCTTTGCAGATTTGTCCTAAGTTATTGTAACGAATTGCCACCCCAGGATGATTTTCACCAAAAAGCTTAAGATCGATAGCGAGTGCGTTGTGGGTATAATCTTCCGCTTTATATAAATTGCCTTGGTCTTGGTAGATTTGTCCTAAGTTACTGTAACGAATTGCCACCTCAGGATGATTCTTACCAAAAAGCTTAAGGTCAATGGCAAGTGCTTTGTGGGTATAATCTTCCGCTTTATCTAAATTGCCTTGATCTTTGCAGATTTGTCCTAGGTTATTGTAACAAATTGCCACTTCAGGATGATTTTCACCAAAAAGCTTAAGGTTAATGGCAAGTGCTTTCTCAGCATACTCAGCTGCCTTACCAAAATTGCCTTGGTCTTGGTAGATTTGCCCTAGGTTGCTGTAATTGATAGCCACCTCGGGATTATTTTCGCCAAACAACCTAAAGTTAATGGCCAACGCCTTGTGAATATACTTAGCTGCCTTGCCAAACTCGCCTTGATCTTTGCAGATTTGTCCTAAGTTATTGTAACGAATTGCCACCCCAGGATGATTTTCACCAAAAAGCTTAAGCTCAATGGCAAGTGCGTTGTGGGTATAATCTTCCGCTTTATCTAAATTGCCTTGATCTTTGCAGATTTCTCCTAGGTTATTGTAACAAATTGCCACTTCAGGATGATTTTCACCAAAAAGCTTAAGATCAATGGCAAGTGCTTTGTGGGTATAATCTTCCGCTTTATCTAAATTGCCTTGGTCTTGGTAGATTTGTCCTAAGTTACTGTAACGAATTGCCACCTCAGGATGATTCTTACCAAAAAGCTTAAGATCGATAGCGAGTGCTTTGTGGGTATAATCTTCCGCTTTATCTAAATTGCCTTGATCTTTGCAGATTTGTCCTAGGTTATTGTAACAAATTGCCACTTCAGGATGATTTTCACCGAAAAGCTTAAGGTTAATTGCGAGTGCGTTGTGGGTATAATCTTTCGCTTTATCTAAATTGCCTTGATCTTTGCAGATTTGTCCTAGGTTATTGTAACAAATTGCCACTTCAGGATGATTCTTACCAAAAAGCTTCAGGTCAATGGCAAGTGCTTTGTAGGTATAATCTTCCGCTTTATCTAAGTTGTCTTGGTCTTGGTAAATTTGTCCTAGGTTATTGTAACAAGTTGCCACTTCAGGATGATTTTCACCAAAAAGCTTAAGATCAATGGCAAGTGCTTTGTGGGTATAATCTTCCGCTTTATCTAAATTGCCTTGGTCTTGGT
>NZ_VJOT01000078.1 GCF_011087585.1 Neochlamydia sp. AcF84 | reverse complement strand
GGAGCTTTTTTTCCATAGCTTGCCTATATTTTTGTTGTTGCAAACTAATTTTATAGCTCTTATGTGTTAAAGAGCAATCTTATCGCATACACTTCTTAGCATTTACGCAACAACGCCATTTAATTATGAACCTATCTTATTAATTGATTTGTCTAAAAACTTTTTAAGCTAGAGGTAAAAAATGCTTGCCAATATTCTATCTTTTTTTTCCATCTAAATGCAATGCGCCGATATTTTCTTTGCAGCTAAGATATTGATCGTTTAGCTTGCCACATCATTCTTTTTAAATGAGATCTAACCCCCTTAGCGATTTTTTCCAGACTTTGCCATCTATCGCTCAAAGTAAAAGCTTCTCATTTTACAGCTTATCTCTTAAGTATTCTGCATTCTCTCCTTTTGCTTTAAATGCAGGAAAAAGTCCTTGTCGATTTTTATTGTCTCGAAACAATGCTGATCTCTCGATTGATTAGAGTTTTTATCATCTGATGTCCATCTCTATGAGCAGCAACCATTCTCAAAAATTATAAGCAAACTCTTTTTTTTCTTAATTAAGAGGAGCTGACTCCTTTTCTTTTATATCCATAAGATATATCTTGTCTTTCTTTTTTTCCTCGTTGAAAGAAACATCGGCTGTTAAGACATTGGCAATTTGACTTTCCGGCAAGATCGTCTTTATCAAGCAAGGCGCGCTGTATCCTATCGAGTGTACCATCATCTTGCCATCTACCTATTTTCCTCTCTCAGACCATGCCGATAATTTTTACTTCCTCTTCCAAGCTCTTCGGTAAGCATTGCTGTTTCTACAGTGTGCACAAGTGTTTTTGTTAAATCCCCTCTCATTTTCCTAGCATCATATCCCCCTTTTTTACAAAAGATAAAAGAAAAAATCTCAACCTCGCCGCCTTATTCATTCGGCGGGTTTTCATCCCTCAAAGGTGCTACGTGAGATTTAAGAGTTTCATTCGGATAAAAAAGCTGTGCTGTTATCAGCTTGCCACTCTCATAGTTTAACAGCGTTTTAACTATCCCAGTAGGATAATAAAATTCTTGCTTTCCCTCCCATACCCCCTCTTTAAACACCTGCCTGCTATAGAGTTGACCATTAGGATAAAAAAACTCGGCCACCCCTTCTTGCAGGCCTTTTTCAAAATAAGCGGAAGATAAAATTTGGCCTTGAGCATGAAAGGAGGAGTTTCCTTGAATTACTCCTTGGACTTTTGTTTGCTTACAGGTAATTTTCCCTGGCTTTGGAAAGGTAGTCGCAGGAAGCGCCGCATGCTCATGCATAGCCATCTTGATAAGCTCCAGGTTAACCTTAGCCACATCGCGTAAGAAGGCAAAACGTTTGATAAGTAAGTCTAGCTTCTCAAGCGCTTGTTGAACTTCTGAAATAGAGGCATGCTGGATACCTTGTAATTCTCGATTTAAAACGCGCGTATAAGCTTCATTAAAGATATGTAAGACATAGCGATAGCCTATTTCTTCTGCCAAATCGCTCTCATAAAGTGCAGCTTTTCCTGTCTGTTGAGGAAAGCAAACTTTTTGATCTTTTTCCGACCGTAATTTGATGACTCTGGTTTCTTCGATAAGAATTTCGAAATCCTCCACGCAACGCGTTAAGCTTTGTTGCAAATCTTGCATTAAGGAAGATATCTTTTCCTTTTTAACTTGCGGCATCGAGCTGTTAAAAATTTCGCTATGGATCATGCCCTTAAAATCGTAATTTTCTATCAAATACTTGTCGGCAACCTCTTGGAGAGTTTCATTGGGTACACCAGGAAATCCTAACCCCCCTTCTGTGGCATTGATTACCTTGATATCCGGATGAGCTTTAGCAAAATCACCTATCCATTCAGCTTCTGCTATCCATTTCCATAAAGTATAAATAGGCTTTCCATAGATATCTGTTTTAAGCAGTGCCACTTGATCGATATTCTGCGTTGTTGTAATGTCGGCCGCCTCGACACGATTATCTTCTATGACGCCTGAAGCATAAGCCTTCATATCGGTATAGGCTAAATCCATGCCTACAAAAATAATGGGATTACATCCTAAAGCATGCGCAATCTCTAAGCAAAAGTTAACGACATTATGCCCTTCCTCAATAGGTGTACCTTTAATTCCCAAACCTTCTTCAAAAAAAGAAGAAATATCATATCCACCACTTCCTGTAACATAAAGGCGTGGACCATGAATAGTATTAAAGGCCTTATGTAACAGGCGATTGCGATAAAAAAAGGGCGTTTCAAAAGAACTGTTAGTACTTAACCGGTCATATTGAGGGGCATTGGGATCTATACCTGCCCCAAAATGGGGTTGGATATCGCTTTTATTCAAAGCGTTTAGCGCCGACCCTCCCGCAAAAACTAAAGCCTTATTTAAAAGCTTACCTAGCAGAGAAAGATTTTTTTCTAAAGAAGGGCCTGCCCCGCAAATGATAGCAGGGATGTTATGAAATTTCCCAAAAAGCTCATCAGCTAAATAAGCACCTTCTAAAGAAAGAATATTAGGATAAAAATTTTTAAAAAAACCTACCCCATATTCAAGGTATTCTGTAAGCAGGCTATTTTTAAGGGATGCTTCATAAGCAAGCGTATGCTTTAAATGGGCATATTGTTCTGCTTTCAGATCCTGATATAATTTTAAACCTGATACCGTAAGGGTTGTTAAAAAAAAATTCCAGTAAAGATGATGGAACAGTTCTTTGCTATTTTCTAAATCCTCAAAAAAATGCAGCTGCACTTGAGGATCATGAACTAGCTGAAAGCCTAGATGAGTTTCAAAGAGGCGATGAATGACCGCTAGGTTATCTTCTAGGAAAACAAGGCGGCGTGAAGGATCTTCTTGAAGCCAGCTTTGAGCAGCTTGATAGTAATAACCTAAGCCTACGCCATAGACATATATTAAGGGCACCTCAGCTAGCTTGGTCATTTTGAACCACTCTTTTGCTTCATCAAGGGCTCCTTTTTGACAATGAAAGAAGTAAGTTTCTTCTCCATGTTGAAATTTTAAATTTTGTTCTTCCTGCTGAGTTATACAAAATGCCACGTCCTTACAATCTATGTAGGGCAGCAAAAGTGCTTTTTGGGGATTAGTAGAAGACCATCTTTCGCAATTTTTATGGAAGAGATCGATGCTATTTTTCATAAAGAATAGGGTGGGTAAAAAAGATAAAAATATAAAGCTTGGCCTTCATCAAAATAGCCCGGGGATCTATGAGGGTTGCCTTAAAATTAAAAAAGCTCTTCCCTTAACCTTTTAAATAAAAATTAAAGTAGGCTTTCATTTAAGCTCTAGATTTTATTTCGTTATGTTTTTAGTTAGGAAAAAGTTCTACTTCTTTCTGTAAGTTAAGCTTCTCAAATAAACCTTTAAGACTCGCTTGTGTTTCACAAGTCAATTCAGACAAATTTTTTGTTAAGCCTTCTAATTGAGCTTTAACTAGCCTCTCTGCTTCAGGAGTTTTCCACACAGCTTCTTTAGGGGTTTTGCCTTCTGTCCCTGAAATTTTTAACATTTCATGGCTGTATTTATTAAGCTTATCCATTTCTTTTTGTAATTCTAACAAATCATCCTCAATGCTGGTAGATTTATCCTCTCTTTTTACTTCCACAATAGTGGGAGCAATATTTACAAGAGCCTGATAGATATTGTGGAGAGAAGTAGTTAAAGCTGTAGAATGATTAGTCATTAAATCAAAATAATCTTTCCCTTGGGTGGCATCTTCTAAATGAGGTGCACCATCTTCATTCCATTTTTTTATTTCAAGCTTGTCCGAGTCATTAGCATAGATAATTTCCTTGCTGAGGTTGCCATTAGAATACCATTCCCGGGCCGTTCCTATAGGCAAATCATTCTCATAATGAGCTTCTATTAATAGCATGGCGTCTTCATTCCACATCCTTTCCACACCATCTTTTTTTCCTTTTTTGAAATGCATTTGGCGTTTAATTCTACCGCTTGCATAGTACAAAAGAACCTCGCCATTCATTAAACCGTCTTGATAAGGGAGAATAGTTTTAGGGAGACCATTTGAAAAATAGTATTCTTGGCGGCCATGTAAAACACCTTTCCTATAACGCTTGATAGCATACAGCTCGCCTGTAAGGTAATAAAAGAAACCTTTACCTTCTAAAAGACCCTCCACATACCAGTTTTGAGCAAGGAGTTGGCCATTTTCAGCGTAGTAGGTCGCTGGACCATAAAGTTTGCCTTCATGTAAAAAGTGCTGGGTTTTTAAAGCTCCATTAGCATACAGCTGCTGTTCAGCTTGACCTTCGCATTTTTTCTTAAGATTTAAATGAAGCTCAGGGTCGATGATTTCCAAATAACTATCTACAAAAGAGTAATGCTCTTGTTCACTCAAATGGGTACGTTCAATCTGTAACTTTTCTTTAAGAGCGAGAGTTTTTTTGGAAGGCGTCACTTCTGGATTATTGCTTTCTTTAACTACCTTGGTAAGAAGAGAGCTAATAATATTTATATTATTTCTTGCCACCGAGGAAAGGAAAGAATATAAGCTTATCTCAAAAACAATTTTTTTCAAGAAAATTTCTTTCTCTGAATAAAGCTGAGAATCGTATTCTAAATAAACAAGCCGGGGAAAGAAAATCTCTAAAAACCTTTCCTTATAATCAGTTAAGATATATTTAAAAGCATCCAAGGCTTCAAGCTTGGCTAAGTTCTCTTCGATGGCCGGATTTTTGAGATGAGCGGGCACCTCTTGCCCAACCTCTACGCTTTGGTGAATTTTACTATTTTCAAGAGCGATAATACTACAATAGGTTTCACAATCGAGTAGGCTACGTGCAAATATCTCAAGGCTTTCTAATACTTTATAGGTAGTTAAGCCTTGAGGAACCCCACTGTTTTGAATTTCTCCATGCACCAACGAAGAAAAATCGTAATTTTTCTTTAAATAGATGGAGGCCGCCTCTGCAAGGGTCATATTGGGAACACGGGTAAAACCAATCCCCCCTTCGGTACAATTCAATAAAGTGATCTCAGGATATTGGCTGGCAAAATGAGAAAACCACAGGGATTCATTGATCCATTTCCAAAGGGTATGAACAGGCTGACCATAAATGTCATCTTTTACAAGGAGCTCTTCATGAGAATATTTGGTTAAAAAAGCATCTTTAGGGTCTTGGATGGCATGACGTACCAGACCGGGAGCATAGGAGCTATTATTCGAATAAGCTAAATCTACGCCTACTATAATGATAGGATTGCATCCTAATTCTCTAGCGATCGATAAATTAAAATTAATTACATTATGACCTTCTTCTATAGGCACCACTTCAGGCAGGCCTAATTGATTTTCAAACCATGCAGGTAGGCGATAGCCTCCAGCTCCGGCTACTAATAACCGCTCTCCATGCACCATTTTCAATGCAGGATTGTACATGCGCTGCCTATAAAAGAAAGGAACCTCAAAAGCCGTATTAGATATTAATCGATTATAATGGGAAGGATTGGGATCTATTCCTAGGCCAAAATGGGGAGTTATTCCTGCTCCATTTAAGACGTTCATAGCTGTCCCACCTGCCATTATTAATGCTTTATCTTTTAGCTCTTTAAGAAGATGGATATTCTTAGCTAATGAAGGTCCCGCTCCACAAATAATAGCAGGGACACCTTTGAATTGATCTAGCATTTTTGATTCAATTTTAGAGGAAGGAATCTCCATTAAATTTTGATAGTAGTTATGAATAAAGCCTTTCTCACCAGCTAAATTCATAAATTCAGCGCTTATGCCTATGCGCATATCATGAAAAAAAGAAAGGCGTGCTTGAAATTCCACCGTATGGAGAGTATCGTTCTTTTGATAAAATTTAAGTGCCGAAGCTTTAAAAGAAGCCAAAGAAAAAAGAGAAGTTACAAAGCCAAAGGAAAAATAAGATGTTTCCCATGAAAAATGAAAGAGTTTAGCTTGGGTATCATTTAAGAAAGCCGTAGCTCGCTCGGTTTGAAGAAAAAATTTTATTACTTCCAAGTTATTTTCTAGGAAAACTACATAGCGCTTAGGGTCTTCTTTTAACCAATTTTTAATCACCTCATAGTAATACCCCAGCCCGATCCCATAAATATACACCACTAAAGTATCTTTTAAATCTAAAGATAAAAACCATTGTTGTGCCTCCCTTTGGGGAGAAAGAGGAGAATGTAAATAGGCAGGCTCATCTTCGGAAATTTTCTGCAAATTCCATTCACCATCTTCGTTAGCGATAAGAGCAATCTCTTGGCACTCTAGAACTTTAATTTTTTCTGCTGCATCTTGATTAAGAACAGACCATCTCTGCAAATTATGGGTAAAACGTTCATCGTTTATCATTATTATCTACTTTCATTTATATAGTGTGTTAATTAGGAATGTTACAGAGGAATCCAGCCTTTTTTGCCCCCTACATGATTGAACTTTTCTTTCCTTTTGTCTCCCAGTTGCTTATTTTTTCTTTCTTCTTTTTGCTTTTCTGTCGCCGCTTTAAGTACATTTCTACAGCCTTCAAGTTGGCTCTTAAGATACTGAGTTTTCTCTAGAAAGTTTTGAAGATCGGGCGGAAGGTGATTTTTTGATTCTAAAATGGTTTTTCTTAGCTCTTCTTGAGAGATTCCCATGCGCGCGGTCTCAATGTCAGTCATATGAGAAATTTCCTGAATCTGCCTAGACAAGCGCTGAATGGCTTCTTTGATTTCAGGGCGTGAATCAATCTCTTTATGCTGGTTAGATAATATATGCTGATATAAAAAGGTAACCTGATTAAGAATCTGCTCAAGAAAGGAAATTGTTTTCATAATAGCCATCAAAATTAAGTTGTTTTAAGTTCCAAACTCAACCTATCACTGTTAAAAATTATTTTAAAGCATTTTAACTTAAGCTCTCATCTTTAAGAGCTTAAATTTATTCAAACTTGCTTTTTGAAGAATCGTAAGGATTTTCTAAATCTTCCCCATCAAAATCAGGTATTTCTTCATTAGTCCCTATACTCCAGCCAGGATGAAGGATCCCTACTGCTAAACGAGTGATACAAACCGTGTATAAGAGAGGATGCGACCCTACCAAATAAGGCATATTTTGCCGCACTTTACTTTTGATTCTCCTACGGGCAGCGGTATCAGAAGCCCCTACATGCTTTGAAAAAATTCTTTGTAGCTCGTGTAGCAGCTACGGCTTCTACCTTAAAAACGAGGAATATAAAATGTATAGGACATGACTACACATTTAATGCGTCCTTTTAATGACCAAAATTGTCGTTCCAATTGATCCTCGGTATAAATGGGAGCTTACCAATATTTTTGATTTGTAAAACGGGATGGATAAGGGCTGGATCTTTGCCCATCTCTAATCCCCATGCTTTAATTTTTCCCAGCATAGCTAGACATCATCTAAAACCTTGATTTATTTAGAATAGTACCATTTTTATATTTTTTCAAAGTTATAAATTTAAAAATTTACTTAGTATCGAAATATATAGAGATAAAAAAAATAGCCAGCAAGAAAAAAATTTTAGAAGAGTATTCCAATATTATCTTATGATCGCTATAAAGCATAATAAACTCCACCCAGGTAAATTTTATGCGTAGCTATTATGCACATCTTGCCAATGCAAGTCCACACTCTGCCTTAAAAAATTTTCCCACCTGCATTTATCGTTCCTCTGCCATCTTTCCTGTAATCTCTTTACCCGGCATCTCAACAAGATTGCTGTTTATGGGATATTGGATGTTAAAAAGCCATGTGCAGGAGATTGCTGCGCAGCTTTCCCTTCGTTCTGGCGAAGGAAAGCTGCTTTATCGAACCTCTTTGCCTATTCGAGAAGCTAAAACCTACCGTATCGAACTTATCGATCAGCTTATAGCCGCAGGTCTGCCCCTCGATCATCCTTTCATTGGTAGTCTAGAGATAGAATTTTTTTCTACGCGTCATTTAGTTTTTCCCTATCCCGCCGTTGCTATTAATTACTATGGTCCTGCGTTTAGTACTGTCGTTCATTCGGCTCAGCGCATCTACAATAATTTTGAGGATATGTATAACAATTCTCACTCCCATGTTCCTGAAGCAGGCTTTAATATTTATGTAGATGAAGATCATGAGCCCTTTATTAGTATCATTAACGGTCCTCAAGCTCTTCACCAGGCTCCCCTTCTTATGGAGTTTTATAATAGCAAAAATGAAAAGCTTACCCACGAAATTACTTATCCGACCTTACAAGCTTACCAGACCTGTCTTATCTATCCAGGTAGAGAGATTGAACTTCAAAAATTTTTAAATGGCCAACCTGGGACTGCTAAAATTACATGTGAAGTTAATTGGATATTCCCTCGCCTGCTAGTAGGAAACATACAACACTCTTTGCCCGCTATGACAATTACTCATACCTATTATGATTGCTCTAAGTCTATGGCGGAACACGATTACTGGCGCCCTGCAGAGCCGCAGTGGTTTCCCGCCACTCTCATGATCCCTTTGACTTTACAAAGAAATTTATTTACAACAGTATATTTTTATCCTATCTACCCCCCTAATACCTTAATTATTGATCTTGAAATCTACAATCAGGAAGGAAAACTTTTAGGAAAAAAAGGACAATGCTTAGCTTTGCATTCCCAACAAAGCGGTTATCAATCCTTAGCGTTCAAAGATATTTGCAAAAAATTAGCTCTGGATACTGAACAAAATCTCGCAGCACGCTTAATCGCACGCACAGAAGAGGGGACTCGTATTCCTGCTCGTATTAAGCTAGGGTTAGATTTAGGAGTAGAAGGTCAGCAGATGCCTTGTAATATCTGTACAAACCTCCAACCTTTTAATCCTGCCCTGGAGAACAAACCGACTTCATTCCGCTGGGCCCCTATTCTTGCAGATAGGGAAAAATCTACTGTGTGGCTCCTCAACTCATCTTCTCATATAGAATACACCCGTTCAGCCGAAATAGACTTAACCTTCTTTCGCGAAAAAGATACTGAGAGGCTCAAGCGTACAGTAATTTTGCCCCCCCACGGCTTTCAAATCCTTTATGCCAAGGAAGATAAAGAGCTCTGCCAGTTCTTAGAAAATACTATCGGCTGGTTTACAGCTGTGAGCCCAAATCCCTACATAAGCACCTACTACTTTACAGAAGCTTCTTTGGGAGTAGTAGGTGGAGACCATGGATTTTAATAAAAAGTTTTTCTAGCAGAGGAAAATGGGCTTTTTTTCCAAGAGGAGGTAAAGCCTATTTTTCTAGCTCTGCTAATTACCTTCTTACTTAGGTAACCATACCTTTTATTCACCTTAGTAGAGTTATGAGCAGGGAGTAGGGGATTCATTTGCTCTCCATGCCTGGCAGGATTTCTTGTATTCTTTTTCTCTAATCGGGACAATTTTTTTCTTATGTGCGGAGAAGGTTTTTTATTTCTAGCCTTACTAATTACATTTTTGGCTAAATAAGCATGCTTTTTATCAATTTTGGCATGTAAATGGGGATTGAGTAGAGGGCTGATCTGCTCGCCGCGAGCGCCCGAATTTTTTTCCGTGTTGTTTTGGCTTACTGAATACTGATGAATAAGAGGTGAAATGAACTTATCAATATACTCTTGATCATCTGATCCGAAAGGAACTCGCCCAAAAATAGCCTGAAAAGCTTTATTTTCTTGGATTTTATCATCTACCCTGCCAGTACGGTCTTCTGCACTCTTGCAAAAAAACTCTACACAATTAGACATCATCGCATGAATTTCTAAGTAATTAACTTGGAAATCAAGCACTGCATTTGCTTCTTTATTTTTTTGGCGGTAAAACACGTCGATAGCTAGCTCAAATTTAAGGGTTAAATCGTTGAGATGATGAAGTTGTTGTACTTTTGTCAAATCGGAAGGTAGCTGATCAATTTCTCTTTTTAACTCGGATCTAAGCTGTTTAAAAAGCTCTTTTATTTCCGAGCTCTTTTGTATATAAACTTCAGCTTTAAGTCTTAAATAATCTTTATAGTGATTGTAAACCTCTTTCTCATGCTGTTCAATTTTGTCTTTTAAGCGAATAATTTCCTGTTTAAGGTCAGCTTTTTGGGGATGGGAAAGATATTCTTCCATCAATTTATCCAATGAAGCATAAAGAGAAATAATACTTCTGGCTTTTTCATTTTGAAGCGTCTGCATGTCCCGTTTTGCTTGACGTAAGGAAGGCGCCCTTTTCATCGATTCAATTTCTTTTAAAGTTGCCACCGCAGAAGGGGGAAGAACCGATTGTTTTTGGATGAAATCAAACACTTCTTGTTCAAACTCTATAAAGCCTTTAGCATTGTAAGAAGCTAAAGATTCAGCATCTTTTAAATGCTTTCCCATAGAGGTTGAGTTTACAGCCAATTCATTAGCCCCTAAGTTCATAAAAGAAATATCAGGCATAATCCAAATATCTTTTCCTTCTATTCTAACTTTAAGAAGCCGTTGATTGTATATTTTTAAAGCTAAAGCGGATTCTTCTAGTTGAGTGGTTTCACTTTCTCCCGACCATTTTCCTGCAATCCCCTTTTTACGATTACGGATCTTATCTATCTTTTTAGGGGATAAGAGCATCATCGTGCGTAGAGGAAGGACAAGAGGCTGATCCCGAGTAGTAACTAAAGAAGGATCAGCCTTAATTCTTAAAGCGGCTAAATCAATTAAATTTTGTTTGCAATTTCGGCAACCGATAGCTTGCCTTTGCAAAGTATCTTTAATGGCGATTGGCGGATAGCTAGAATGGCGAATAGCTTCAAAAAGTGTTTCTAAGAAATACTCTTCCTCCCTGTCATGAATTTCTCCAAAAGAAGTAGTCACATAGTTAGCTAAACCTTCACGATCTCTAATCGTGCTTGGCAACATCGCTCTTGCTATACGTTCACCTTTCGCATCAACGATGGAAGAAGGCTTTTGCATATTAAAAAATTGTTGATTTGAATCACCTAGGAAGTAGGTGTTGATAATGGTAGGCCTTCCTACTGCCACAATAAATTCTTTTTCTGCTTGAGCTAACTTGTCAATGGTAAACTCCTCTATCTTTAATTCCGCTACTTGATTGAGCTGATTAAGGGTAAATTGTATATCTTTGGCTAGCTGAGCGAGCAGCTCTTGGGCAATCCCATGCACCTGCATATAATGATCTTCGCCAACTTTCTTATCAGGATGCTGAATATATTGGGGATCTATCTGAAATTTCTCCGAACGTATTTCCTGCATAAATTTTTTTTGAAGGTAGTCAAGAGTTTCTAACATCTTCCCTTGGGCTTTCTGGCCCTCTAGACTATCTCCTACTGCTAAATTTTTCACATGCCATTTAGCCGCATCTATTAACAGCCGTTGCCTTTCTATAAACCCTTCAGTCTTAGGACCATGGTAAGCCTGAGGAGCATATTCATTAACCTCATAGGCTTGCCCCTCTCTGATTATTTTCCATACAGTAATCCCATAATTTTCATAGGAATTAATCTCAAATTTAATTCCCTCTAGCTCTCCTTTCTGGATTTTTATGCCATGCTCCTTTGTCTGCGCATCGATAAGGGCAGGCTCTTCAGCTTGCAGCTTTTCTTTAAGACCTTTAATGATATTTAAAATTAAAGCCGCCTCTGTTGCTGAAGAATCTTCTTCATATTTCTCTTTAATTTTTATATCTCGACTGCTCTTGGATAGCTTGCTTACTGCTGGGGAAGCCATGATTTCCTTTTCATCTTTATCCCCTGCGGCTTTGTTCAAGATTTTGCTAGATACGTTCTTTATTTTATCGGAGGGAAGTTCTTTAATGATTTTATAATGATGGCGGTAATCATGAATCGCTTTGCCTATGAGCATTATTAGAGGAATAATAACAGTAAAATAAGAAATTATTTTAGCAGTGTTTTTAAGCAGTTCTTTCATATTTACATGGCTTACTCCCCATGAATAGCCACTTTCTTGGCTTTCCAATTTTTTAAATCGATGTCCTCCTTCTTTTTTTGAAACATTTTTTAAATGAAAATAAGAATCGAAAACATTTTTATTAGCATGATCAGTCGCATCAGAAAATTGAGTTTTGTCTATTGCCATAGTTAACTCCTTAACTAACTAACACCTATTAATATTATAATTTTAAATTAAAATATTAATCAATTAATTAAAGAATTAACTAAATCATAATAAAAAGGTAAATAATTAACAAATTGATAATCAGATAACTCGGGATCAAACCAACCTAGCTTGTGCTCAGTTTGATTAATTAACGCTATAAAAGAAGCTTTGATAAAGCGGTTATAACCTATGACTTGAAGGATCTCTTTAGAAGTGAGGGGAACTGCCTTACATTCAATGAGCAACAAAGGATGTAGGCTGTTTTCTTTAGGGAGATAACAAATAATATCCGCTCGCCTTTCGGGTAAAAGAGAGGTAGATATTTTCATATGAGGTAAAGACTGCAGCTCTTTCTCTACTACAATACAGGAACTAGGAAATCCTAAATGCTGGATTAAAAGCTGGATTGCCTGCTGGCGAACAAGCTCTTCAGGAGTAGCTATTAGCCAGTTCTTACGGATGGCACAATAAATTTTTTGCTTTTCTTCTTTCTCCATAATAAGAAGCTCCAAAAATCCATAAGCTTGAGGTTATGAACTTTTGAAGCATTATTTAATTATCCTTCAGGCATGAGAAGATCATAATCTCCGTCTTCACGGCGATAAATAACGTTTAACTTACGATCGACTTCATTACGAAAAAGAAGAAAAACCTCTCCCGATAGCTCCATTTTCATGATAGCTTCATCTAAAGTTAAATATTTAAGAGGCTTTTTTTCTTGTTTAACGATATGATGAGGACGATATTCTTTATCCCTCTGGGATGCATTTTCAGCTTCAATCTCTTCGTTAATTTCTGCTGCTTCGACTTCCTTTAAAGGGCGTAAAACATTAACAGCCATATCCACCATTTCAAGAGGCTTAGCATGATGATCTTTGATTTTTTGCTTATATTTTTTAAGTTGCGTTTGAATTTTATCCACTGCTTTATCAATAGAGGCATACATATCATCAGTGACCGCTGAACTTTTAATGAGTATATGGTTCAGCTTAACGAGAAGGTTGACATGATGCTCAAACCTTTGAATATCCATTGTTATCGTTATATCTATAATAGGTATATCGTATTTTTCAATTTTAGAAAGCTTGTCTTTGATATAGCCTTCCATGGCCTCGGTCACTTGTACATTTCGTCCATTAATAGTTAAGCTATACTCTTCATCAACAAATTCAGCAGCTTTAGATTTGCGGCTCATAGAAACCTCGATTTTATGGATTTGAGATAGGAAATTTAAGTTCCTATTAGCTCCTATTATACAAAAAAATCTAGTAATGGGTAAAGAGAACAAAGCATATCTTTTGAAAATAGCTGCACCAGCAGATACAACTTTTATTTCTCTAGGCCCTTAGCCTCTCCGGTTTGAATTTATAGCTAGACCCTAAGGTCCTAGATAGGCCTTTACAAAGGTTATTACCTTCAAGGCTAAAGGCTTTTAAACTTTATGAAAAATGTTCTATTAAAACAGCGAAAATAGCCAAATTTTAGGCCCCTAACACCCAAAAAATTTTCCCTTTCCTAGCAAACATCGTTAAAAAAGGTTTTTAGCTTTTACCTACCGCCTTGGCCATTTTTAAAACCCTAGCTGTGCATCTAACCTTGCTTTATGCCAAAAAAAGCCCATCAATCGTTAACGCTTTTTTTAAGCCCTATTCCACAAATAAAATACCTTTTTGAACAGCTCTTTAAGCAAGCTCCTACTTAATGGAAACCTGCCTTTAAGGAAAGGTTTAGCTTTTAAGGGTACTTCTTTGTGCTAGAAAAATGCCATCCCAAAGCTTATTCACTGGCTATTATTTCCTATTTCATAAACTTTTCTTCTTGTAAGGGATTTAAAGTTTCTTGATTTCCCCTCGAAAAATCACCACACGAATTCATTGAACTCTTCAATCCACTCAAATATCTTTAGGCTATTAAAAAAACGAGAGAGAGGCCAAATAAAAAAAAATTTTCAGAGGATCTCTAACCTTTAAGGACAGAGGAAGTCAGGCGGAGCTAATGAGGTAAAAGATATCATTTATCTAATAGCTTTACCGTTAGAAGTTTTATACTGCCTCTAAATTCTTTTTCAATTGGGCACGCAGCTTTATATTCCCTAGCTGTCCGCAGGCTGCCATAATGTCCTTACCCTTTGTTGCTCTAAGGAGAGTTTGATAGCCTTGTAAGCGCAAATGCTGACGAAAAGCTTTAACATTCTCTTCAGTAGGTCGGGCAAAACGATCACCTGTTTGGGGATTATAAGGGATAAGGTTAATTTTAACATGAAGGCCTTTAAGGTAATCTGCTAAACGTTCTGCATGTTCTAAAGAATCGTTTACATCCTTAATGAGTACATAAGCGGTAAGAATTTTTAATCCTGTGACTTCATTGTATTCACGCATCGCTTGATAAAGTTGTTGCATATCATGCTTACGGTTGATAGGCATTAAACGTTGGCGAATTGCATCCGTAGGAGCATTGATCGATACGGCCAGATGAGGCTTAGGCCCGGGACTATGAGTGAACTTATGGATCCCTTCGATCACCCCGCTAGTGGAGATAGTCAAATGATTACGTCCAAACCCTAAGCCTTTAGGATCCATTAATATATGGGTAGCTTGCGTAACGTTTTCATAATTATCAAAAGGCTCTCCCATTCCCATAAAGACGATATTACGTATAGGATACCCTAGTACATGGCGAACCACAAAAACTTGGCCGATAATCTCTTCTACTTTTAAATTACGCAGTAATCCCATCCGGCCAGTCTCACAAAATGTACAGCCCCTGCGACATCCCACCTGCGAAGAGATACACAGTGTTCCTCCCGCCTGCATAGGAATTAACACCGCCTCAACCTCAAGGTCATCCAGGGTTTTAAGAAGAAATTTTTTCGTTTCTCCGTCATCTTTTTCTACAGGCACTAAAGGCAAAGAAAGGTCGACTCTTAATAGGATTTCTCTTAAAAGCCTGGAGGCGTTATGAAAAGCTGGATGATGACCAGAGACTGTGCCTGTACGATAAAATTCTTCATAAATTAGACCGGCATGTAGATAACCTTTGCCTAATTCTGCTGCGATAAAATTGCAAAAAGAGTGATGAGTATAGCTTAAAAGATTAACTTTTGAATTCATACCTTGGAAAAATGTGCACCGAAGAGGGCTCGAACCTCTAACCACCCGGTTCGAAGCCGGGTACTCTATCCATTGAGCTATCGGTGCATTTAGCTTGCAAGATTATAGAAAGAATCACGAAAATAGCATTCTAGCGTAGAAGCTTCTTTTTTTAAACCTAAAATTGGCCGTTGCATGCAAATTTCTCATACGCAAGGTTTGATCCTTAAAGTCATTGATTTTCGCGAATATGACCAAATCATGACTGTTTTTACCCCTGATAAAGGAATAGTAAAATGGATCTTCAAAATAAAAAAACCTTCGAAAACTTCTCCACGGGTTAAAATTTCTCCTCTTATGCAAGGTGAATTTACCTATAGCGAAACAAAAGGAGAGATTTGGAAATGTAGAGAAATTATTATCTATAATTATTATTTAAAATTACGTAGAGATTATAGCTTATTAGAAAGTGCTGGACGGATGATTAACACCGTTATAGATTCTCAGCCCTTGCATAAGCCTGCCCCTAAACTTTATAAGCAATTGATCACCTATCTAGAAAAAATTCCTTTTACAACCAATCTATCCGCTTTAGAGCTAAGCTTTATACTAAAAATTCTTAAAAATGAAGGGGTAGCCAATACCCATTTGCAATGCTCTGTTTGTCAAAATCCCCTTCAATCTCTTTACATTTGGCAAGGAGAACATTTCTGTGCCAGGCATACGCCTGCAGGTGCCTTGCTTTTTAATGAAGATGAAACTTTAGCTTGGATGCAGCTGGCTGCCTGTTCTTCTTTTAGCCAGCTTAATACTATTTGCATCCCTGAGCATTTGCCCTATAAAGCTCATCAGCTATTTAAAATTCTTGTGCAGCATTGAATTGTTTCCTATTTGCCTGCTTTTTTCTATTACTTCCCACGCACATGCTTTTCCTTTTTAGAATTTCAATTTTATTCTTGCCCGTATAAAGGTGAGTTTGTTATATTTTGTCTTCTTCAATTTTAAGCGAAAGTGGCGGAATTGGTATACGCGCTACTTTGAGGTGGTAGTGAGAGAAATCTCGTAGGGGTTCAAGTCCCCTCTTTCGCAATCAAGCTTTTGGCCCTCCCTTTCTCCGATCTAATAGCAAGTTTTTCAGTTATCATATTTCTAAATAAGCTCTTTTTTTATCCTCTATTTTATCTAGGAGATGTATTCAAAAACTAGACATTTATGGTTTAATCCTCTATTGTTAGCTTTTTTAATCAACTCTCGATTCTTTCATGGATTGTCGTGCCTATTGCACTGCTGCTTCTTATAAAATAAAGCTTTTTTACGAAATTCTTCGCCAACGTTTTCCTTCGGCCTCTTATCGCGATGCTGTCCACTGTTCTATTCCTCTTCCCAATCTTCCATCCGGCGATGTTTTCTTCTTTTCCTATGGAGCTGTGGTTTGTTGGGGTTTACCCAAGGAAATAGAAGGCGAAATGCTTAAGCTTGTACAACCCTACGAAGAAAAGCATTCTGATGATATTGAGACCGATGAGTTCACTTACCTTTATGGGGAAGCACCTAGAATTTTAGAAGATGAAATTATTTTACCCAATCAAGAAATGCTTACCAAGCTGGCTATCTCGCATGGACTAGCTCAATCTGTTAAGTTAGGAACGTTTGAAAACGCTATTCAAGCAACCTTTAATCAATCTAAACATATTCCTGAAGACTTAGCTAGCAAAGGAAAAATTTCTTATTCTAAAAAAGCTATCCGCAAAAAGATGGGGGAGCTATTTATTGCACGCAACTCTATCAATTTACATGCAGATGTGCTAGATACGCCAGAATTTTTTTGGGAATATCCCGAGCTTGAGCCCTTGTATACGATGGTCGCGAATTATTTAGATATCGAAAGCCGCGTGGAAGTGCTTAATCAGCGTTTAGATGTAGTCCATGAGCTTTTTCAAATGCTAGGCTCTGAGCTTAATCATCAACATTCTAGTCGCCTTGAATGGACAATTATCTGGCTTATCATTATTGAAGTGGTGCTAAATCTATTAAAAGATGTATTTAGAATTTTATGAAGTTTTTATTTATTCTAATCATCCGCCTTTACCAATGGACCATCAGTCCTCTCCTAGGGTCCAGCTGCCGCTTTACACCTTCTTGCTCTAACTATACCTTACAAGCTATTGAAAAGCATGGAGTATGCCGAGGAACATGGCTAGCTATCAAACGTATTTGCCGCTGCAATCCTCGCCACCTAGGGGGAAGAGATGAAGTGCCTTAAAAGGTATTTACTCTTCTGCCAATTTAATAAAGTAAAATCTATAGCCCTACATCTTATTTATGCCTGGTTAATTCTTTAAAGCTCTTTTTATTAGGCTAACTTCTTTTAATCCTTAAAGGCTCCTAACTTTTAAAAAGCGGAAAAATCTTCTCAATCATTCTGCAAAACAGTTGTGAATATGCATGAATTTGCTAGAAAAGAAGAAAACCAGATCATGAAAATTTTAAGCTAAGTAACCTACACCTCTTCACAAAAGGAGCTAAGAATCCAAAATTTCTCCCTAGCCTTTTGTTAATCTTTTACTGTTTAGAGCTGATTCAAAATACACCTTAAGCGGCTAAAACAAAAGCAAGTCGCCTTTAATTATAAATTATTTTACTTCCTACTTTTTCTAATAAACTTTGCCCTCAGTGGGAATTTTATCATTCCCCTATGTTCTTAAATTAGAGTGATAATATTTAGCTCTTTCTATCCCTAAATTTTCCCCTGCTTTTCGATCCTTAACTTTTTATGCTAAGCGCTAATTTCTTAGCTTGTGATTACGTAATTAACGCCTAGCTTCCTCCTGCCAAGAAACGTTGTTATCCCAGCCATAACACCTTGCAGAAAAAGAGAAAAACTCCTTGTCGTTATAATGTGTAGCTTAATTTAATCTTGCTTAGTTGCTGGAAGAAAAGCGGATTACTTGTTTAAAGATAAGATGGCTAAAAGTTTTTATTTCATTTTAGCTCCCCCCCCTTAAAAAGCACTTACGGCCATTCTACAATTGAAAACGCTGCCTTATTACTTCTACGATATCTTTCAAAGGATTTTCCGCTAATTCAAGATTGCGAAGCTTAGAGAGCTGTTCGATTTCTACAGGTAGAGCGGCGAGCTGGTTTTGATTTAATTCAAGCCGTTCCAGCTGAAACAGTTGCCCGATTTCTGTAGGCAGAGCGGTGAGTTGGTTTTGGCTTAAATCAAGCCCTTGCAGCTTAAACAGCCGCCCAATTTCTATAGGCAAAGCGGTGAGGTGGTTTTGATTTAAGTAAAGCCATTGCAGCTGAGACAATTGACCGATCTCTGCAGGCAGACTGGTGAGCTGGTTTTGATTTAATTTAAACGTCTGTAGCTTAGACAGCTGCCCGATTTCTGCAGGAAGACTGGTGAGCTGGTTTTGATTTAAGTAAAGCGCTCGTAGCTGAAACAGTTGCCCGATTTCTGCAGGCAGGCTGGTGAGCTGGTTTTCTCTTAATTCAAGCGTTTGCAGCTGAGATAACTGGCATATTTCTGCAGGCAGGCTGGTGAGTTGGTTTTGATTTAAGTAAAGCACTTTTAGCTGAGACAACTGCCCGATTTCTGTAGGTAGACTGGTGAGCTGGTTTCCTCTTAAATTAAGCTCTTTCAGCTGAAACAGTTGCCCAATTTCTCCAGGCAGACTGGTGAGTTGGTTTTGACTTAAGCTAAGCGATTGCAACTTAGACAGCCGCCCGATTTCTGCAGGCAGAGCGGTGAGTTGGTTCTGATTTAAGTAAAGATATTGCAGCTGAGACAATTGACCAATCTCTGCAGGCAGACTGGTGAGCTGGTTTTGATTTAATTCAAGCTCTTGCAGCTTAGACAGCCGCCCGATTTCTGCAGGCAGAGCGGTGAGCTGGTTTTCTCTTAAATTAAGCTCTTTCAGCTGAGACAATTGCCCCATTTCTGTAGGTAGACTGGTGAGCTGGTTTTGATTTAAGTTAAGCCTTTGCAGCTTAGACAGCTGCCCGATTTTTTTAGGCAGACTGGTGAGCTGGTTTTGATTTAAGTAAAGCCTTTGCAGCTGAGACAATTGCCCGATTTCTGCAGGAAGACTGGTGAGCTGGTTTTGATTTAAGTTAAGCCATTGTAGCTGAGGCAGCTGCCCAATTTCTGTAGGCAGGCTGGTGAGCTGGTTTTCTCTTAAATTAAGCTCTTTCAGCTGAAACAGTTGCCCAATTTCTCCAGGCAGACTGGTGAGCTGGTTTTGATTTAAGTCAAGCCATTGTAGCTGAAACAGTTGCCCAATTTCTGCAGGCAGAGTGGTGAGCTGGTTTTGATTTAAGTAAAGCCTTTGCAGCTGAGACAATTGACCGATCTCTGCAGGCAGAGCGGTGAGCTGGTTTTGATTTAAGTAAAGCCTTTGCAGCTGAAACAGTTGCCCGATTTCTCCAAGCAGACTGGTGAGCTGGTTTTGATTTAAGTCAAGCGCTCGTAGCTGAAACAGTTGCCCAATTTCTCCAGGCAGACTGGTGAGTTGGTTTTGGTTTAAGTCAAGCGTTTTCAGCTGAGACAGCTGCCCGATTTCTGCAGGCAAAGCGGTGAGTTGGTTTTGATTTAAGTAAAGATATTGCAGCTGAGACAATTGACCGATCTCTGCAGGCAGACTGGTGAACTGGTTTTGATTTAAGTTAAGCACTTGCAGCTGAGGCAGTTGCCTGATTTCTGCAGGCAGACTGGTGAGGTGGTTTTGGCTTAAGTCAAGCGTTTTCAGCTGAGATAACTGGCATATTTCTGAAGGTAAATAAGTCAAGCCTACTCTAGATAAATCTAAAGCCGCGATGTTTTTACAATTTTCTTCAATCCAATCTCTAAGAAGCTCTCCTTTTTTTCCTAGAGGCAAGTGTTTAATTTCTTCTCGGCTCAAGTATTCTTTCCCACCAGGAAGTTTTTTCCAAAGTAAAAGGCGATTAATATTTACAAAATAAGAAGAGTAATTGGCCAGCGTTAAACCTCTGTTTTCTTCTGTTTTCTCTATAAATTCTAGAGGAGAAAAAGACTTGGCTAAAGTAAAGATTTGCCTACAGATTGCATTTACCTTTACTACTTCAGAAAGCTTTTCTTCTAGCTTATAAATCCTATCTACAATAAGAGCCTGCTCCTTAACATTTCCTTGAGGAACATGCACTTTACCTATTTGCTTATAAAGAGGAGGCATGACTTCAGTAGCCAGCAGATGATGCCATCTTTTACAGACGCTAAATAAGGAAGGAACTACGCAAGCCTCTAAGATAGGGAGTAGCAATTCATTTGGCAAGCTTTCAATAGATGCCGAAGAGATAGGAGGCATTTTATTCCTTGGGTAGTGATAACTTTTCAGTATTTTATTTATTAAAGGCAATATAAAAAAATTAAAAAAGCAAGTCAAACGAATTTGTATCCTTATCCATGAAAAACAACTCACCGATGACCTACACCACTTTTTTTTCAGATAGATCCAAGGAAAAGGTGGAGACCTTCTAAGCATTTAGGAGCAGCCACAGGTTTTTGCGATTAAGTGACGCGGCAATTTTAGTTTGGCTGAAAGAATGCGATGGATTCTTTGCCTTATTTGAGAAAATGGCTCTTTTTGGTGCAATTCTTTAATTCTTTTACCGTATGATGGAATACAATACGCCTAGCTTCTTCCTGTCAAGAAAGATTGTTCTCCCAGCCTAGCAATCTGCAGAAAAAGAGAGAAACTTCTTGTCGTTATAAATGTTTCGGCTAGTTTAAGCTTACTAAGTTGCGGGAAGGAAAGCGGATTACTTCTTTAAAGATAAGATGGCTAAAAGTTTTTTATTTCATTTTAGTACTACCTCGTTAAGTGGCTTTTTGATATTAATGTAGGTAAGGTTTATTAATTAAGGAGGGGCAATGAATCTAGAGCAATTAAACTCTATTCGCGAACAACTTAATGAATGGATTAATGTTTTCAAAGCCAACTTAGGAAGATCAGAAAGAGTTCACTGGTGCAGATTATACATTTCAGGACTCATATTAGATGGAGAAAGAAAATCTATCGAACCCATGGCAAAAAGGCTTCCTAGAGGAAATGAACAAGCCATTCAACAATTTGTCAATCAAAGCCCTTGGGACCATGCAGCGATGCAACAACAACTGGCACGGCATATGGCTCAAAGCATGGGGGTTAAAAAAGGAGTACTTGTTCTAGACGACACTTCTTTACCCAAGAAGGGAAAGTTTTCGGTAGGGGTAGCCAGGCAGTATTGTGGAGCTTTAGGAAAAATTGCTAATTGTCAATCAATCGTCACGTGGCATTACTGTGAAAAAGGTAAAGAGCATTTTCCTATCCTAGGTGAATTATTCCTTCCTCAATCTTGGACAAAAAGTAAAAAAAGAATGCAGGTAGCCAAAGTTCCTAAAGCAAGATACAAGTTTTTAAAGAAATGGCAGCTTGCTTTACAACTTTTAGATGATATTCTTAAGAAGGATTTTCCCTATGAAGCGCTTGCTTTTGATGCCGGTTATGGAGAAAAACGAGAGTTATTGGGAGAATTAGATAAAAGGCAGTTAACCTTTGTGGCTCAAATTCCTGAAAATCATAGCTTTTGGCCTATCGATATTTCTTTAAATTCCACCAAGAACATTAAAGGTAGGCCAAGAAAATATCCAGAAGTAGCCGATAGAAACTTTAAGCCCCTTTCTGCCAAGAAATGGTTAAAAAAATTGATCCTGCAAGGAGGTAAGTGGCAAAAGGTAAAACTTACCCTTCAATCGAAGAAACATAGTGAAGTAATGGCTATACGTGTTAAAGAAACGATCAGTATAAATACTATGTTTCCAATGCCTCAAAAGATACTCCCCTCTCATGTATGGTAGAATGGATTCATGAGAGATGGAAAATCGAGCAAGGCTATCAGCAGATGAAAGAGGAGCTAGGATTAGATCACTTTGAGGGGCGGTCATGGCTAGGACTCCATCATCATTTGACGTTATGTTTTATGGCTTATAGCTTCTTAACCTTACTGAAATACCAGGCAAAAGATAAAAAAAAATCTCAATGACTCTGCCTCAAGTCAGAAGATTAATTAACAGCTTATTTTGCATTACTATTTGCCCTTTTTGCCAAGCTATTCATGACTCATCCAAAAGGCTATTTTTTGATACCTCTTAAACATAACGAAGTAGTATTAGTCTACTCCAACTTAAAAAGTACTTACGGCCATTCTACAATCGAAAACACTGCCTGATTTTTTCGGCGATATGTTTCAAAGGATTTTCCACTAATTTAAGCGTGTGCAGCTGAGACAGCCGTCCTATTTCTGCAGGAAGACTGGTGAGCTGGTTCCGATTTAATTCAAGCCATTCCAGCTGGGACAGCCGCCCGATTTCTGCAGGCAAAACGGTGAGCTGGTTTTGATTTAATTTAAGCACTCTTAGTTGAGACAGCTGCCCGATTTCTACAGGAAGGCTGGTGAGCTGGCTTTGGCTTGAATCAAGCCATCGCAGCTGAGACAATTGCCCGATTTCTGCAGGCAGACTGGTGAGCTGGTTTTGATTTAAGTAGAGATATTGCAGCTGAGACAATTGGCTTATTTCTGCAGGCAGAGCAGTGAGTTGGTTTTGATTTAATTCAAGCGTTTGCAGCTGAGTCAATTGCCCGATTGCTGCAGGCAGACCGGTGAGCTGGTTTTGATTTAAGTAGAGATATTGCAGCTGAGACAATTGACCGATTGCTGCAGGCAGAGCAGTGAGCTGGTTTTGGCTTAAATCAAGCCCTTGCAGCTTAGACAGCCGCCCGATTTCTGCAGGCAAAACGGTGAGCTGGTTTTGATCTAATTTAAGCTCTTGCAGCTGAGTCAAGTGCCCGATTTCTGCAGACAGAGCGGTGAGCTGGTTTTGATCTAATTTAAGCTCTTGCAGCTGAGTTAATTGCCCGATTTCTGCAGGCAGAGCGGTGAGCTGGTTTTGGCTTAAATCAAGCCCTTGCAGCTTAAACAGCCGCCCAATTTCTATAGGCAAAGCGGTGAGGTGGTTTTGATTTAAGTAAAGCCATTGCAGCTGAGACAATTGCCCGATTTCTGCAGGCAGAGCGGTGAGCTGGTTGTGGCTTAAGTGAAGCTCTTTCAGCTGAGTAAGCCGCCCGCTGCCTGAAGATAAAAAGGGCAAGCCAACCTCGCTTAAATATAATTTTACAACAAGTTGGTCACATTTTTCAATCCACTCCTTAAAAAGCTCTCCCTTTTTATGTAAAGGCAAATACTTGATGTTTTCTTGATTTAAGTATTCCCCTCCGCCAGGAAGTTTTTTCCACACTAACAGGCGATTGATATTCATCAGATAAGAGGAATAATTAGCCAGAGTAAAACATCTTTTTTCCTCGGTTATCCATTTAAATTCTAACTCCATAGGAGAAAGTGAGCTAGCTAAAGCGAAGATTTGTTTAAAGATTGCATTTACTTTTGTTACCGCAGAATGCTCTTCATCTAGCTTATAAATCTTATCTAAAATAAGAGCCTGCTCCTTAA
Source organism: Neochlamydia sp. AcF84 (assembly GCF_011087585.1). Classification (NCBI taxonomy): domain Bacteria; kingdom Pseudomonadati; phylum Chlamydiota; class Chlamydiia; order Parachlamydiales; family Parachlamydiaceae; genus Neochlamydia; species Neochlamydia sp. AcF84. The sequence goes on along the minus strand of NZ_VJOT01000078.1, from coordinate 5,087 downwards.
CATTTCCTTGAGGAACATGCACTTTACCTATTTGCTTATAAAGGGAAGGCATGACTTCAGTAGCCAGCAGGTGATGCCATCTTTTACAGACGCTAAATAGGGAAGGAACTACACAAGCCTCTAAGATAGGGAACAGCAATTCGTTGGGCAAGCATTCCATAGATGTCGAAGAGATAGGATGCATTTTATTTCCTTGGGTAATAATAACTTTCTCAGCATTTTTATTTTTTAAAAATAATATAAAAAAATTAAAAAAGCAAGTTAAACCAATTCGTATCCTTGTCAATAAAAAACAGCTCACAAATAATCTACCTCGCTTTTTTCAGATAGATTCAAGGAAAGGGGGGAGACCTTCCAAGCATTTAAGAGCAGCCACAGGTTTTGGGGATTAAGTGACACGGCAATTTTGGTTTGGTTAAAAGAATGAGATTGATTCTTTGCCTTAATTGATTCTTTGCCTTATTTGAGAAATCGGATAAGGAAATGCTGAAGAAATATTTTCCGCATGTTCTTTCCTACCATGAGTTCATCACTTTAATGAAAACATGCTTAGTTCCATTTTTTGTTTATTCGCAAGCTTGCTTAAAAAGAGTATAGAGGCATCTCGTTTATCGATTTTATTCTATTGATAGTATGCCATAATCGTCGCATCCATTCCCTTCCAAGTTTAAAAAAAAATAACCAAAAGAGGAAAAGCCTCTATCAGGCACTTCTGTGGCTTCAAACTACATTTAATTGTTAATGATAAAGGAAAAATTTTTACTTATATGCTAGCGCCAGGAGATGTGAGGATCCAAGACCCTTGTCTCTGATTTATCTAAAACATTTTTGGCAAAATGTTTAATGAATTGGCTTAGAGCTTAGATAGAATTGAAGCAAACTTAAAGTGCTTTCTTATCCGATAACTCGTGTTAAGTAAACTTTTATTAAGAAAAAACTTTGACGCCAAAAACAAAAATACTCTAAAAGGAAAATTCCAAAAAAATAAGGGATAAAAAAATGAAAAAATTTTTAACATTTTTGCTGGTGATCATGGCAGCTTATAGCCATTTATACAGCCAAAGCTGTGATCATGCTAGAGGAAGAACCCAAAACGCCTTGATTCCTACTTTTAAATTAGCCTTGGCGCCTCGTCCTACCACCGATGAAACGGCTATAGCATTTTTTGGAGAAGTAGGCAGGAGGAATTATCGTGCCAATGGAACAGTAGGTTGGCTCTACAGCCATGAAGATCGATTCAAGCTTTCAGCTGAATATTTAACACAAAGATTAGGCTATCGTTTTTCTACCGGAAAAAAAGAACGTTGGATGCATCAATATGCTCTTGGCGCTAAATATCAGCATGATTTTTATCATCAGTTTTTCAATAAGGTGGAAGCAACAGCCTATTACTCTTATGCTACGTCTCACAATTTAAAGCCTAAGAGATGTGAAGATTTTCTTTACTGGCGCCGTATTGCTGGCTCTAGCAGCTATGGAGGCTCCCTAGGGATAACCATAACCCCTTGGTATTCCGGCCGCTTTCAGGTAGATGCAGATTTTGACAGGGTAAGCTACCGTCGAAAATATAGATCTAGAAAACATCTATCTGGCTTGGGGGCAAGCTTTGGCTATCAACAACAAATTGCTTCCCATTTTCTTCTTGATCTTTTAGCCGAATTTAAACGCCCTTATAATTATGGAAAAGTACGTTTAAGCTGGTCTCAGCCTGAATGGACAGGATTGACCGTAGGATTATTTGGCGCGCATACACAAGGAAAATCTCACCTTCCCAACCTTACCACTGCAGGTATCGAGCTTACCTACGCTTTTGGAACACAAAAACCGATGGATAACAACGCCTGCACTCCCTGCTATTGTGACCCTGCTTTAGCAAGCTGGGTGAGTGCACCTGCAGTTTATATGCCTGAAGTGCTAGCGATTGCGGAAGAAAAAAGAAAGAAAATAATTGTGCCTCCCTCCTGCCATGAATTGAATCATTCCCCTATCCCTAATTTTAGCTTTTCAGGTAATGAGCTCTATAGCTTTGATATCAGCCCTTATTTTAGCAATCCCAGTGGAGGAGCTTTAACGTTTAGTGCCTCCGGATTACCGGCAGGGGCAAGTATTAATTCAACGACAGGACTCATCTCAGGAATAGGCTTACAAGACAATCAGGTATATAACATCGTCATTACGGCTACAGCTAGTGATGCTTGTGCAAGCCTAAGCCAATCTTTTACCATTGACTTTCCTTGTGTTCCGCCTACCTCCACCCCCCTGGAGAATCCAGTAAATTTGGCTGTACTTAGTGGTCAGCCCTATACCTTAAATCAAGCCACAGGCCATTTTTTTAGTCCAAACGGTGAGCCCTTTACCTTTACGGCTACAGGGCTACCTCCTGGCTCATCCATTAATCCCACAACAGGGGTAATCACAGGAAGTTCAATAGGATCGGGACCTACATTTACCGTAACCATTACAGGAACTACCCCCTGTGGTTCAACTAGCCAAAGCTTTGTTCTAACATTTTATTCAGCTTAAGCAGGAATTTTTGCTTGATAAGCTAAAAATTAAATGTTGGAAAAAAGCATGCAAGAGGGTAATGAATAATGGGCATCGCCCCCTTTAGCAGGGGGCGTCTCGCCCTTATCTTTTTGATTGCTATGGCCCCGTCTAACAATGAAAAAGTTGAGAGAGATAAATAAAAAAAAGAGGATAGATAGGAGAATAGGAAGGTTTGAGAAAGAGCCGGGAAGTAGAGATTTTTTATGCCTCAATACAAAATTGTCCATTTAAATTATTGCTTAGGCATGGGCCGGCTATAAGTATTAGCCCACTCCCTTCCCCCTCATTTTCAATGAGCACATGTAAAAATCAATTTAACTTGCAAATCTTCGAGGAGAGATTTTTCACCTTTAAGATTAGAAATTTTGTCTATTAATCTTCGTCTTACACTGTCATTTTCCTTAGCAAGAAGAATCAAGTGATCTTTCAATAAGTCAATGTTAGAATTAGTCAAAGGTACTTCTTTTAAGCTTTTCATTAATTCATTCGTATACTTATCAAGCTTTTTGGCGCTTTCTAACATTTTAATGGAAGAATTAACAGGATGAGTCTCTATCCATTGGCGCAGTTCTTCTATTCCTCTATCTTCATCTTTTTTTTCTAAGACCTCATACTCTTGATAAGAGTGGACTCCACATGAAGTAAATAAACTAAAAATATAATTCATTATTTCCTCTCTTTTTTATAGGTTAATGAATAAAAATATTAGAGCAAAACTCTATTCTTTTTAGCTAAGAAACTAGAAATTGCTCTTTCATTACACGCTGGAGTTAAAACTATCATATTCTTTTTTGTAAAGACAGTCTATCAAAAGTTTTAAGGTTCATCCCCCCTCGCTTTAATAAAACAGTTTACTAGGGGAAAGGCCATAAGGCTTGTTCCTATGAACATATCAGCGCTGCCAGCTCCTTGCCCGCCATCGGTAGCATTTAAAGCAAATATGGAAGATACACCTCGAGTAAAGGTAACAGTTGCACCTGCTAAAAGGTAGGTAGTACCCAAATTCCTATTATTCCCATAGGTCTCAAAGATATGATGACCAAGTTTTCTCACATAGTTGCCCCCAGGGATCCTCCAGACGCCAGCTGATAAATACTTCACTTTTTTAATTGTAGAAGAAAGCTTCTCATCATACCTAATCGTGCTATCCTTGATGGCTTCTTGCGCCTCGGCAGGTTTTTTCTTAGCTAGATCAAAAATTTTTTCCTTTAAATTGCTTTCACACTTTCCTTGAAAAGGCCCATCACTATTAAGCGTTTGAGAAAGACATTGCATACAAGCGATGAATTTATTTGTAAGAGTAGCGTTAGAGGCGTCAATATGGCTGATTAATGAGGTAATATCCCCCGTATTGAGCACATTGGAAGTTTGCCCTGCGGCATCGGTAAATGCTGTCATATTTATATGAACTACCATATTCTATTCCCTCAATCTTTTAAAAATATTGATTACTAAACTTAACCTAATAGGTATTTTAAAACAAAAAGATAAAGAATAGAAATATTAATTTCAAGAAAAAAAACTGCTTTAATGAGAAAATTAATTATTTTTCATTCAAGTAATGAAGAAATCGAACTATATCATTCTAATGCGTTAACAAAAATTTATTACAAGTCACCTAGTAAACTTTTACCGTAAGCGGTCACGGGGGTTGCCAATAATTTTCTGATAAATAAAATAATTTCTAGAGTTTATATTTACTTAATCATATATTGAGTAGTATGCAACCCTCATACGAGCAACTATTTAAAGAGAATGCAGAGCTAAGGGCTGAGATTATTCAGCTAAGAGCTGAAAATGCGCAGCTAAAAGCTTTAGTGAATAGACTAGAAAAGATAATCACCAAACTTGAAGCACGCATTGCCCAGCTGGAAGCACAGCTTAATCAGAATTCTAAGAACAGTTCTAAGCCACCATCGACTGATCAGAAAGCTAATCGTTCAATTACACCAAAAGCAGGAAATCGACCTTATCATCCTGGTGCTAGTCGTCAACTGCTACCTGCTAGTGCAGTTACCTCGCATGAAGTTCGTAGTATAAAAGTTTGTCCACATTGTCGCTCAGCTATGCAGGCGACTGATAAGGTTTTTTCATGGCAGCAGATCGAGCTTCCTGAAATTAAACCATTGGTGCATCAAATCGATTTAGTGACGAGCAGATGCCCTTGCTGCCATCTAGAAACACGGCCTGGACTTGAAGAGAATGAGCAATTCTTGCTTGGTCCTAGGCTTGAAGGCTTCATTAATCTGCTGATGGGACAATATCGTCAAGGGCACCGGGCCGTGCGCACCATGATTAGTGCTTTATTGCCTAACGTGGCTTTAAGCCAAGGTCTTATTTCTAAAGTTAAAGCTCGCACCGCTGCCTTACTTGTTTCGTCTTATGAAACACTCGTTAAAGCAGCTATTACTACACAGCAGCCTTTGCATTTAGATGCAACGAGCTGGCGTCATGCCGCTACTAACGAACATTTGCTAGTACTACGTGTAGGAAATGTGATTGCTTATGCATTAAGACCCTATCAAAATGGCGCTACTCTA
>NZ_VJOT01000077.1 GCF_011087585.1 Neochlamydia sp. AcF84 | reverse complement strand
TACTTTATTAACTTCTTCTTCGTTAAGCATATGCAACCTCCTTTTGCTACACTTTCAGTATGTATTAATCCTTCCTTATCTTGCCAACACTTTTAATTACACCCCTACTCATTCTAACTAATTTTTTTACAATAACCCTGCTTTTTCTAACTTTAAAAATTTAGGAAGGCTAAATTAAACTCCATTTTCTTCCACTTTGGGCTAGCAATTGATTAGCCTCTTCAGGTCCCCAGGTGCCGGCGGCATAATTTGGGAAGCAGGGGGCAGGATTATCTTGCCAGTGGTGGAGGATAGGCGATAATAGTTTCCAGGAAGCTAGCACTTCATCTGCTCGTGCAAATAAGGTATTGTCTCCCGACATGCAATCTAAGATTAGCCTTTCATAAGCTTCAGGAGGGGTGGCGCCAAAATAAGATCCATACTGGAAATCCATCTTAACAGGTTGGATGGGGCTATTGATACCGGGCACTTTGCAATTAATTTTTAAAGAAATTCCTTCATCAGGTTGAATGCGTATTACTAAGACATTCTGTTCAATTGTTTTACCTGCATCATTAAAGAGAAAACCTGGTACCGCTTTAAAAGTAATAGCTATTTCGGTAGCTCTTTTAGGAAGTCTTTTGCCTGCTCTAAGGTAAAAAGGCACACCAGACCAGCGCCAGTTATCAATAAATAACTGTAGGGCAACATATGTCTCTACTGTGGATTGAGGATGCACATTTTCCTCTTGCCTATATCCATTGACTGGCTGGCCGTTAATAAGGCCGGGGCCATATTGTCCGCGGATGATTAAGCGATCCATCTGATCCATAGAAAAAGGGCGAATGGATTCAATCACTTTGACTTTTTCATTATGAATGGCTTCAGCTTTAAGGCTATTGGGAGGTTCCATACAGACAAGAGAGAGAAGTTGCATCATATGATTTTGAACAATATCTCTTAGCATGCCTGCTTCTTCAAAAAATCGACCGCGGTTGCCAATGCCTATTTCTTCTCCTACTGTAATTTGGACATTATCGACGTGGCTATTATTCCAAATAGCTTCAAAAAGAGGATTGCTAAAACGAAATACTAAAAGGTTTTGTACAGTTTCTTTACCTAAATAATGGTCGATGCGATAGATCTGCGACTCGTTGAGATATTGAGATATTTCTTTTTGCAGATTCTTGGCAGAGTCTAAGTCGAAGCCAAAAGGTTTTTCAATAATAACTCGCGACCATTTATCAGGATTTTCTACCTCGTTATAAATAAGGTTATGTTGGCTCAGTTTTTGGATAATAAGAGGAAAAAAACTAGGCTGGGTAGATAGATAAAAAACTCTATTTCCTTTTGTTCCATATTTAATATCTAGGTCTTCAAGGAGCTTAGCTAGCCGTATATACCCTTCATCTTCATGGAATTCGGCCATATGATAATACAGCTGCTCACTAAAAGTATTCCACATGTTCTTATCGACAGGCCTTGTGCGTGAAAAGCTATTGATTCCTTCCATCATCTCATGGCGAAAGTCCTCATCAGCTTTTTTACGCCGTGCAAAACCTACACAGGCGAAGTGAGAGGGAAGCAATCTTTCTTTATTGAGGTTATAAAGCGCAGGGACTAACTTACGAGCAGTCAGATCACCTGTGGCACCAAAGATTACCATGATACAGGGGGGAGCCGTTCTATGAGAACGATTGGCTTCTGTAAGTGCAGTCGAAAACTCTTTAGCGATCTGAAATGTAGCTGTCGACATAAAAGTCTCCTCGAAATAGATATTCTTTAGCTGTGTTTTTAACAAACGGCTCGATATATTTCACTACAAATGAAGATATGATCGAAGGCCTTAATTGGTAATGACCTTAAGTGGGTTGAGTAGGTTGAGCTTGCGAAGAACATATATTCTGATCTGATTCAACCCTTAATTGCCCCAGCGATTCAATAAATTCAAAATGTTTCTTCTCCACAGGGGTGATTGATAAACGGGAGCCTTTCTCTAAGATCTTTAGCCCTTCAAGCTGAGGGTATTTTCTTAAATTAGCTAGAGCAATAACTTGGGAAAATTTCTTTACAAACTCTACTTCTACCATCATCCAAATAGGATGATCGGGGGTAGCTTGGGGATCATAATAAGGGCTATCTTTATCCCACGCAGTAAAATCAGCATGAGCTTCCCGGCATATTCGGCAAATACCTACTATACCTGAGGGCTTTGCATTGGAATGATAAAAAAGCACCAAATCACCCTCTTTCATCCTATCGCGCATAAAATTGCGGGCTTGGAAATTTCGTACACCCTCCCATTCAGAAAATCCTTCGCGTTGTAAATCATCGATAGAAAAAACTGAAGGTTCGGTTTTCATTAGCCAATATTGAGTGTTAGAAATCATATGTCCCACCATGACGTAATTTCAAATGATCAAGATAATTTTGTAGGATAATGATAGCCGCAACATTGTCAACAGATTTAGCACGTTTTTTGCGATTTAGCTTCCCTTCTTTCATCGTACGTTCGGCTTGAACAGATGTAAGCCGTTCATCCCAAGAAACTACAGGAATAGAAAGTAAATTTTTCAATAGGCTTATAAAATATTGAGTCTCATCTGCCAGATAACCTCTTGTTCCATTCATTAAGAGGGGCAGCCCTATAACTAGTTCGAGCAGAGTGTAATGGTTAGCTTTTTGATGCTCTTCTAAAAGTAAAACCAGCTTTTTAGCAGTATCGCTTGTTTTTTTTTCGCAGCTAAGCGTCATAAAAGGTAGTGCAATCGTTTTAGTTTCATCGGAAACAGCGATGCCTATGCGTGCTAATCCGTAGTCTAAAGCTGCGATGCGAGTGATCGAAGGCTTTTCTATTTGGACGCCGCTCATTTTTTGGCCTGATAATCAATCATGGCTTGTACAAAAGATTTAAATAGGGGATGCGCTTGGGTAGGTTTAGATTTAAATTCAGGATGGAATTGTACACCTACCATCCAAGGATGATCTTTAACTTCAGCAATCTCACATAGTGAGGCGGATTCCAGCGTACCAGAAATAGTAAAACCAGCTTGCTCCATCTGCTCTTTATATTTATTATTAAACTCGTAACGATGGCGATGCCTTTCAGAAATTTTATCTTTTTTATAGGCCTGATAAGCTTTCGATCCTGGCTTCAAACAACAGTTATAAGCTCCCAGTCGCATCGTACCGCCCATATCTTGCGCAACTTTTTGTTCACTTAACAAAGAGATCACAGGATTTTTTGTAAAGGGATCTACTTCGGTTGTATTAGCATCTTCCAGCTTAACTACATGCTTTGCAAATTCTACTGCCATCACTTGCATGCCAAGACAAATACCAAAATAAGGTATTTTACGCTCGCGACAATATTTTGCCGAAAAGATTTTTCCCATCCAACCTCTTTCTCCAAAGCCTCCTGGAACCAGATAGCCATCGCATCCTTGGATTATATTTTCTAGATCCACTCCTTCTTCTGCTAATTTATCAGCTTCATAACATTTGATTTCTAGCTTGTAACCTAAAGAAATAGCCCCATGGTGCAGAGATTCAAAAACCGATTTATAGGCATCTTGATGTTGTACATATTTACCAATGACTCCTACCGTAATCGTTCCCTTAGGATGATGGATAGTATCAAGGATTTTCTGCCAATCCGCCAAGTCGACAGGTCTATTAGGCAAATGAAGCATTTCACAAATCATTGAGTCGAGATTTTGCTCATGTAGCTTCAAAGGAACTTCATAAATGCTCGATTCAACATCTGCTTCGTCAATGACTGCTCGGCGGCTAACATTACAAAAAAGACTTAATTTATCTTTAACTTCTTCGGGTAAAGGATTCTCGCAACGACAGATAATAATATCGGCAAAAATACCAATTTCTCTTAAAACTTGTACAGAATGTTGAGAGGGCTTGGTTTTAACTTCTCCTGCTGCTTTTAAGTAAGGAACATAAGTAAGGTGGATATTTAAGCATTTGCCTTTATTTTCATTATGGAATTGACGGATAGCTTCTAGGAAAGGCAGCGATTCGATGTCACCTACTGTTCCTCCTATTTCCACTAAAACAACATCAATATTTTCTTCTTGCTTAGTACAAATATGAATGCGCTGCTTAATTTCATCGGTAATATGAGGGATAACCTGCACTGTTTTTCCTAGATAATCTCCCTGCCTTTCTCGACGAATTACACTATTATAAATCTGCCCTGAAGTTGCATTGGAGGCATGCGATAAAGGGGAGTTGGTATAGCGGTAATAATGTCCCAGGTCAAGATCAGTTTCCGCTCCATCGTCGGTTACATATACCTCGCCGTGCTGATAAGGACTCATAGTACCAGGATCTACATTTAAGTAAGGATCAAATTTAAGTAAGGCAATTTTGAGGCCTTTTTTTTCAAGCAGCATCGCAATAGAGGCAGCTGTCAACCCTTTACCTAGAGATGAACAAACTCCGCCTGTTATGAACAAATATTTTGTTTGCATAATAATAGTGACTCAATTTTTTTTATATCTTCGGGATGGTCAACGCTAAGGCTTGCACTTTCGACTATCGCAGTTTTTATCTTATAACCATGTTCTAAAACTTTAAGCTGTTCTAGGTCTTCTGCTAGTTGTAGGGGAGTAGTCCCTAACTTACCATAGGTGAATAAGAATTCTCGTCGAAATCCATAGATTCCAATATGTTTAAAGTAGGCCATGCGAGGATCAAATTTTGCCAGGGGATTACTAGGGATCAAAGAACGGCTAAAGTAAAGAGCATTTCCCTGTCGATCTAAGCAGCATTTAACAACAAAGGGATTTAAAGCCTCAGCTTCTGAATGAATTCTTGTAACCGCTGTGGACATCACATTATGGGGATCTTGGAGCAACAGCTGCACCACTTCATGAATGATAGAAGGTTCTAAACAAGGTTCATCACCCTGTATATTCACTACTATAGCGACTTCTTTAAAAAGAGGGTTAGCTTGTACGGCCTCTATTAAACGATCTGAGCCGGTGGGACAGCCAGAAGAAGTCATAACGACCTTACCTCCAAAGCTTTCTACATGCTCAAAAATTTTTCTATCATCTGTCGCCACAAAAACTTCATCTAAAGAAAGGCATTTTTTGGTATTTTCGTAGGTTCTTTGGATGAGTGATTTGCCTAAAATAGTTGCTAAAGGTTTTCCAGGAAAGCGAGTGCTCCCATAACGTGCGGGGATAACCCCGATAATTTTCGGTGATTTTGTTTCCGACATCTCTTCTCTTAAAATTTATAAAAAAGCAGTTTATTTCATTGGATCCATAAATTCAAGAGTTATTCGAACCGATATTGCTATCTTTAAACAGCTGCTGTTTACACGAAGAGAACAAAATGGATTACAGGTTCTTTTTGATAGGGGAGGGAAAAAACTTATGGAGCCACAGCCATAGAAGGCCGCTAGATGATAATTTCATAGCTTTTGCAAGTTAATAGCGCTTAAAGGTAAATTTTCCTGCATCTCTGTGGTCTTCTTATCGTATTTAGCAAGTAATTCTTCAAAATAAGGAACTAGAGGGTTTCTATAAATGCTCACGACCTCTTTTTCTACGGCGGGAAAAATATCGGCTACATTCTTTAAAGTAATTGTATTAACATCGCGAGCAGGCTGGTAATAAATCTCTCCGTCAGAATGATAGTCTGTCGTTGAAAGAATTTTATAGTAAATTAAGATTTTGAGAATTTCTGCTAACTTGATCTTGGCTGCTCCAAGCTTATCTGAAAGCTGATGAATAGTATAAGGAGAATTACCTTCACAAAAATTACGCATGCAGCTGTAAATAATCATAAGAGCTAGCACACGTCGACAAGCTAGGGTTTGAGGGGTACCTTTACGCGTAGGCGCATAATTCCATGCCATAATCTCTGCTTGGTAGGCCAATTCAGCTCCAGCTAAAATGATCATCCAACTTAAATTTAACCATATTAAAAATAAAGGTAAAGCCGCGAAACTTCCGTAAATAGCCCCGTAGCTAGAAAGTTTTAACTGTATATTAATATAAAATGTTTGGATAAGTTGATAGGCTGTTCCTCCTACAAGTACGCCAAGCATTCCATATCTGAATGAAATCTTTCGATTAGGCAAAAAGAAATATAAGAAAGTAAATAGCATCCAAGTTATCAAAAAGGGAAAAAAATGAATAAATAGATATTCAAAGAAAACTGCTTTTCCAGAAATTTCTACAAAATGGGTTTTTAGATAAATAGTTAAGCTACTTGAAACGACAAAAAATAAGGGGCATATAATAATGGCTGCAATATAGTCGGTAACTTTCCTTATCCAAGACCGCGCACGAGGAATTTTCCAGATATCATTTAAAGCTTCTTCCACATTCCCAAAGATATTATAAACAGTCCATAAAAGTAATATCACTCCAACCCCAGCAATCAAGGTACTACTCGTTTCTTCCAAAAGGCTATACGCAAAGTCTATTGCATAGCTAGCAATATCGGGCTGCTTGCTAAGTTGTTCTTTGATAACTTCTTCTAAAAAGGGGGCAAAGCCGAAACCTCTTGCAAGTCCAAGAATTACGGCAAATACGGGAACAATAGACATTAAAGTAAAGTATGTTAATGCTGCTGCACGCGCGTTGCAGTCATCTTCATAAAAACTTTTAACTGTATGACAAAATAGTTTCCATATTCTTTTCATAAATGCAGATTATATCAAATCTTGAACTTATGCAAGCACTAGCTAGTAATAACTTAAGCAAGAAAAGGATGGCTTAGCCCTTTACTTGCTGCTAAAAAGCCATATAAAACTTATATCTACACCTTGCAACGGTTCAACATTTTTTGCATGAGGATGTTTCTCTAGTTTTTGTATTCGTTCAGAAATTATTTTTCTAATATTGTTGGGATTATTTTAAGCCGCTTTCCTACACTAGACGCCCATTCGATCGTATACGTAGCTTTTGTCATCGTGGCTTTAGCCTAATCGTTTTTTCATCTCTTTCAAAGAAATAGTACCCTTTACTTCAATCTCTTTTAAAGCTTTTTTTGCTTCATGAATATCTTGAGCAACCTCTCGGGCTTCCAAAGTTTCTAAATCCTCAATCGGCACTACTGCTACTCGTTTCTTGTGATTGGTAAGAAGGATACGTTTTTTATGGTAATTGACCTCTCTGAAAATCTCTCCTAAGTCTTTTCTTGCTTGAGTAGCTGAAATGCTTCTTATGTTCTTCATATTACTCTCCTTTCACTGTTCACGTATAACATACCAAATATATAAAATTAAACTTATATACCCGTCAGGTAAAATATTTTATAGATATGTAATTATTCCTTTAAAGAGTTTGAAAATAGCACTTGAAAAAATCTTCTATTTCTCATTTTAAGTAATATGAAAGGAGAGCACTAAAGTGAGCAAGTGGATAAGAGCACAAATACACTTGTGTCAGGCAATAGAAACGCTTATTGGCCAAATGAAAAATGAGGAAATTTTAGGTAAAAGCTATTTTAGTTCGACCTGAATTAACCTTAAAAATTTCTTCATGGCATCCATTTTAGAAAGAAAAATTATGAATTTTCTTTTAGACCTAAGTTAAAAAACTGCAAATCCAAGAATTTTTGTTGATGAGTATGATAATTGGCTAAAAATTAAGAGTTTTAGAGCAGGAGGTAGCCTTCAAGATAGAGCGTTAAAGCAATTTAAAGAAGAAAACGAGTTTTTTTAGCCTGAATAAAGACGCTTGGGAGAATTTTGAGCGACTAGCCAGTTGTAAATTAAACGCATGTTATGGCCAATTCCACATAGAATGGCGTTAAAAAAATCTCCCAAACGGCCTTTAAGGTAATTGCGTCCCAGTTT